>CAYYNS010000088.1:4932-7234 GCA_964473085.1 uncultured candidatus Brocadiaceae bacterium | reverse complement strand
GGGTCAATGGACCTGCCCGCCAGGAACCCACGAAGGGAATGCCGACCGGCAAGGCTCCGCCGTGCTGCTCCGTCCAAGGCGCGCACACGCCCGCAGCCCGCGCCGCTTACGATCCTTTGTCGAGCATGCTGTCGTAGAAAGCAGCCCAGTCCTGCCCGTTCGGGCCGGCCATAAAGTTCATGGCGGCCCGCGGGTGCTCGTTGAGCTGGCCCGTGATCATGTAGGGAATCTCAGGCCCCCATTTGAGCTCCTGGCGCAGCGGCGCGACATGTTTCTGGATACACTCGATGATGGGCCGCAGGTGGAACTTGGGGTTCTTCAGGAAACCGAGCAGCAACTCCATTGGGCAGTTTCCTGCGCCGCGTCCCAGTCCATACATGGTGCCGTCGAGCCGGTTCGCGCCCAGGATGATCGCCTCGATCGTGTTGGCATAGGCGAGCTGCTGATTGTTGTGGGCGTGAAGCCCAACATCCTTACCTGTCCGGTCAGCGTGCGCCATGAACCTACGAGTCAGCGATCGGATCTGCTCCGAGTACAGGGCCCCGAAACTGTCTACAATGTAGACGGCGCTGACAGGGGTCTCGAAAAGCACCTTCAGGGCAACGTCCAGCTCCTCGTCCCGGATTGTGGAGACGGCCATGAGCTGAAGCATGACCTCGTAGCCCTTCTCGTGCGCATCCAGCACCATGTCCACCGCGACTGGTATCTGGTGGACGTAAGTGGCGACCCGGACCGTATCAATCACGCTCTCAGACTTCGGGATGATGTCTTCCTTGTAGTCTGTCCGCTCGGCGTCCGCCATCACGCAGATCTTCAGGTCGGTCGGGTTATCACCTACGATGCGGCGCACGTAGTCTTCCTGACAGTGCTTAGACGGCCCGAAATCGGACGGTGGGTACTGCCTTCGGGACGCCTTGTAGCCAATCTCTATGTAATCTATGCCAGCCGCGACGTCAGCATCGTAGATCGCTCGCACGAACTCGTCCGTGAAGCGGTGGTTATTCATGAGGCCGCCGTCCCGAACGGTCGGATCCACCACTTTGATCTCCGGCCGGTAGGTTACCCAATCGCCCCTTTTGTCAGGCGTACCCTCATTCTGATCCGGTCTCTGAACCATTTCGCACTCCAATCCTTGCCAGAGGCACCACGTCAGAGGTGGGGGAGAGGTGACCTGTTGATGATAACAGTTCCCTGTAGCTTTTTCAAAGTCCACCGCACGCGACGGCTTACGACGCAGATTGAAAAACGCTCCAGCGCCTATATAATATTCCTTCCATGAAAGTCAGCATCGTTGGAGCCACCGCATATACGAGTCTGGACCTGATCAGGATCCTCCTGAAACACCCCCGGGTGCAGATCGTGCATCTGGGCGGAAGGCGGGAGGGCGGTCCGCCGATCTCAGAGGTCTTCCCGGCCCTGCGCGGCAGGTGTGACATGCCGCTGGGCGGCCTTGAGCCTGAGGATGCGCCCTGCAAACTGGACCTTGCCTTCTTCACCCTTCCGCACCAGGTTAGCCAGCAGCACGTGCCGCGATACCTGGAGGCAGGCATCCGGTGCATAGACTTCAGCGCGGACTACCGCTTCGATAGCCTCGAGCTCTACCGGCGGCACTACGGCGAGCACAGCGACCCGGCCAACCTCAAGCGCGCCGTCTACGGCATCCCGGAGCTCTTCCGCGACCGCCTGGCCGGGGCCGACCTCATAGCGAATCCCGGCTGCTACCCGACGGCAGTGGTGCTCGGCCTGGCGCCCCTGGTCAAGGCGGGTGCAGTCGAGACGGGCGACATCATCGTGGACGCTAAGAGCGGGGTGAGCGGACGCGGTAACAAGCCTGAGCCCGGCTCGATGTACTGCGAGTGCAACGAGAACGTGGAGGCCTACAAGGTCGGCACCCATCGCCACGAGCCGGAGATGGAGCAGGCCTTGCGCCTGCTTGGGGCGAAGGCGCCGAGGGTTCTGTTCGTGCCACACCTGGTTCCGATGGACCGGGGGATCCTGGCCACGATCTACGGGCGCCTACAGCGGCCTGCTTCACAGAAGGAGCTCCAAGAGATCTACCAGGCCTTCTATCAGGGGGCACCCTTTGTGCGGGTGCTTCCTGCCGCAGCTCAGCCCCGCACCAAGGACGTAATGTTCACAAACTACTGCGACATTGCGGTAACCGTGGTCGGGGGCGACCGCGTGGTGGTCACCAGTGCCATAGACAACCTGACACGGGGCGCATCCTCGCAGGCCGTCCAGAACATGAACGTGGCCTTCGGCCTGGATGAGGCCATGGGCCTGCTGTAGGCAGGTATCCGGC
>CAYYNS010000088.1:0-4832 GCA_964473085.1 uncultured candidatus Brocadiaceae bacterium | reverse complement strand
CGCTATAGTAGGCGCCTGTCTCGGCCCGTGCGGCCATTGGATCCTGGTTCAGGGCCGCCACTTCCGTTCAGACGCCATGCGTTCCCAATGTGCCACGCTGGGTCTGTAAGTGTGTGCGGCTGGTCCCTCTTTGAGCAAAAAGGCACATGCGTGGCGGGGAGGACCGTTTGGCTACCATTGACGTGCATGAGTTGATTAAGGCAGGCGTTCACTTCGGGCACCGCACCAGTCGCTGGAATCCGAAGATGGCGCCCTACATCTTCAAGAAGCGCAACCTGATCCACATCATTGACCTGAGGCAGACGGTGCGCGGGTTGCTGACGGCCAAGCGAGTGGCGGAGGCTATTGCAGCCGCGGGGCACTACATCCTGTTCATAGGCACCAAGCGGCAGGCCCGGCCGGTCGTGCTGCGGGAAGCTCAGCGCTGCGGGATGCCCTGCGTCACGGAGCGCTGGCCTGGTGGCCTGCTGACTAACTACGCAACGATCCGGCGACGCCTCCAGCGGCTCGAAGAGCTGGAGGAGATGGACAGAAGCGGCGCCATAGAGCTCTACAGCAAGAAGATGATCTCGTCGCTGCGCCGCGAGCGCCGTAAGATCGAGCGCAACCTGGGCGGGGTCCGCAGCATGGATCGCTTGCCTGGCCTGCTGGTGGTGGTAGACCCCAAGCGCGAGCAGATCGCCATCAGGGAGGCGGTGAAGCTGAGGGTCCCGACCGTCGCCTGGATTGACACGGACGGCGACCCTCAAGGGATTGACATCGTGGTGCCTGCCAACGACGACGCGATCGGATCCATTGAGATATTCGTGCGCATGATGGCTGACGCCGTGCTCGAAGGGCGGCAGCAGGCAAAGGTCGGCCAACCAGAGCAGGCCGCACAGGAGGCAGGGGCGCAGGAGCAGCAGCAAGAAGCTCCGCAGAAATCCCAACCGGAACCGGGCGCCCGGGAGGGCGGGCCGGAGACAGGTTCTGGGAGCCCGACCGGGACGACCGAGACGGCGCTTCACGCGACGCCGCAGTCAGGAAAAGACGCATCCAACATCTGTGGCGGCGGCCGGCCTGCGTCCTGAAAGGACCTCGTGCTCAGCACCTTCCCCGGCAGGCAACCCGTTGGTGGAGAAGCGCATGGACGTAAGTGCACAAGCAGTCAAGGAACTGCGTGAAAAGACCGGCGCGGGCATGATGGAGTGCAAGCGCGCCCTGATCGAAGCCCAGGGCAGTCAAGAGAAGGCAATTGCCCTCCTGCGGGAGAAAGGCCAGGCCAAGGCAGCGAAGAAGCGAGGCCGCGCGGCGACCGAAGGCGTCATCGCTCATTACGTGCACGCAGACGGCAAGAGGGCTGCTCTGGTGGAGCTAAACTGCGAGACGGACTTCGTGGCGCGAAATGCAGTCTTCGGGGAACTGGCCCGCGAGATATGCATGCAGGTTGTTGCTCAGGAACCTCTGGCCGTCAGCCGGAAAGACCTGCCGCCGGAAGCGGTTGAAAAGGAAAAAACGATCTGCGCCCAGGCCAAGGAATGCGAGGGCAAACCTGCCGCAGTCGTCGAGGAGATCGTCGAGGGCAAGCTGGAGAAGTTCTACGAGAGGGTCTGCCTCCTGGATCAGCCTTACATCCGAGACGAGACCAGAAGGATAAGGGACTTGATTGACGAAGCGATAAGCAAGCTGGGGGAGAACGTAACGGTCAGGCGGTTCGTGCGCATGGTGGTCGGGGGGGAGCAGGAGTCGTAGCGGGCGGCGGCCCGCAGGCCGGCCTGGGGCTGTCCCCGTCGTGGTTGGAGGAGCTCGCTCGGAGGGGAGCAATGATATGAAACCTCGCGGCGGCTACCGGCGGGCACTGCTGAAGCTTAGCGGCGCCGCCTTCGCACCTGCAGAGGGCAAGGGGTTTGATGAGGGGCAGGTTTCATACATCGCCAGGGAGCTCGCGGCGGGATACCAGGTATGCCACGAGCTGGCGCTTGTCATAGGCGGCGGCAACATCCTTCGGGGGGCGCGGCTGCGGCCTGAGGGGGCCAATCGGCTGTTGGCCGACTACGCAGGCATGATCGCCACCGTTCTTAACGCGCTTGTGCTCCAGGACGGCCTCAGGGAGCTGGGTGTGCCGTGCCGGCTCTACAGCGCGCTGCCCGTGCCGCCCGTGGCGGTCGCGGTCGATGCGGAGAGGTGCCGCGGTGACCTGAGCGAGGGCCGAGTGGTCATTCTTGCTGGCGGAACGGGCAACCCGCTCTTCACCACGGACACTGCGGCAGCCCTGCGGGGGGTCGAACTGGAGGTGGAGATTGTCCTCAAGGCCACGCGCGTAGACGGCGTCTACAGCGCGGACCCGGAGAAACATCCGGACGCCCGCCTCTTCAGCAGGCTCACCTATTGTGACGTGCTCAACCGCGCGCTCGGTGCGATGGACCTGTGTGCGGTATCGCTGTGCATGGAACACCGCCTGCCGGTGCGCGTTTTCAACTACAGGGTCGAAGGCAACATGCGACGCGCCCTCGCAGGTGAACCAGTGGGAACCCTGATCGGGGAATGACAGCGATGGATATAGACGACGTGCTGCTTGAGGCCGAGGAAAAGATGGAGAGGGCGGCCGCGGTGTTCGCTGACGACCTGAAGGGCATCAGGGCTGGCACCGCGAGCCCGGGGCTGGTGGAATCCATCCGCGTCAACTATTACGGCTCGCAAGTCTCCCTGAGGCAAATCGCCAATATCGGCGTGCCTGACCCCCAGCTCATCGTTATCAGGCCCTACGATCCGTCCGCCATCCAGGAGATCGTGAAGGCGATCCAGACCAGCGACATAGGAATCAACCCCAAGACGGACGGAAAGGTCATCCGCCTGGCCGTGCCGGGCTTGAGTGAAGAGAGGAGGAAGCAACTGGTGGCGCGCATCAAGGACATGGCCGAGGAAGCCCGGGTGGCAGTCCGCAATATCCGCAGGGATGCAAACAAACACCTGGACAAGCTCGAAAAGGACGGCGTCGCCAGTGAGGATGAGTGCGAGCGTGCCAGAAAGGAAGTGCAGGAACTGACGGACACGTACGAGCAAAAGGTGAACGAGCTGCTGGAGAGGAAGTCTGCTGACATCATGAAAGTCTGACCCCCTCTGCACCCACGAGCGCCGCTCAGGCTCCCACCGTCAGATGCTGAAGCTTGCCAACATCCTGACATTATCGCGCCTGGTGCTCGCGCCGGTCTTCGTGGTCCTGTTTGTCCTGCCCTCCGGGTGGGCGGCCGTTGCGGCGCTGGGCACCGCTGCGATGATCGAGATGACCGACTTGCTAGATGGTTTTGTGGCGCGCCGCCTGGGGCAAGTCAGTTCGCTCGGCAAGCTCATAGATCCGCTTGCCGACAGCATCTCGCGCTTCAGCGTCTTCCTGGCCTTCACCACGGACCGGAGCGTCGCAGCGGACGTGTGGCCGGTGCTCCTGGTGGTGCTGATCTTCTACCGCGACACGCTCGTCGCATACACGCGCACATTCGCAGCGTCTTCTGGCATTGTGCTCGCCGCCCGCTTGAGTGGAAAACTCAAGGCGCTCGTGCAAGGGGCCGGCATACTGTCCTTCCTTGCCTGGCGGGCTGCCGCATTCTATGAGCCGTCGCTCGACAGCCTGCGCCGCAGCGTCTTTTACGCGGTCATGATTCCCATCGTGCTCGTGACCGTGTGGTCCGCATTCGACTACGTGCTCTCTAACTGGGCAGCCATCCTTGCGTTGTCCCACCCGGATAGCCGCATGCATCGCCTGTAGGGAACCTGTGGGCCGCCGCAGAGCGCCTCGCAGCTTGAAAGCTTGCTGGCAGTGATATATAATCCCGCCATCCTCACCTGCCGGTGCGCGTTTCGGTCCGCCCAGCAATCCCATCTGCCAGGGAGCAAAGTTCATGTTTGCAGTGCTGAAGGCTCCTAGCGTGGTACGCTCAACGCTCGAGAGGGCGGTGGGGGCAGCGGCGGTCGCCTGCTTGTGCGCAGCTTCTGCGCTGGCGCAGGATGTGCCCGCAGGCGAGGCAGCCGGCCTGGGCGAGTTCGTGCCGTCCACGTGGGCGCTTGCACCTATCGGCGCGCTGCTCGGACTTTTCTTCGCGCTCGTTTTCTTCCGCCAGATGAAACGGGTGGACGAGGGCACGGACGTCATGCGCAGGATCGCGCAGTACGTCCGCGAGGGGGCAAACGCCTATCTCAGGCGGCAGTACGGGGTGATCTTCGTAATATTTCTGATCCTCCTGGTCCTGTTCACTTCACTGGTCCTGGTCGGGATGGTGCGACCGCTGACGCCCGTCATGTTTGCGTTCGGCGGTTTCTTCAGCGGCCTTTCCGGCTGGATTGGCATGCGCGCTGCCACGCAAGCCTCAGCCCGCACCACCAACATGGCTCGCAGAAGCCTCAACGGCGGACTGAGGGTGGCATTCCGCAGCGGGGCTGTCATGGGGCTCACGGTTGTCGGTTTCGGCCTCCTCAATATCGCCCTCTGGTACCTGGCCCTGGTGGCGCTGTACAAGAACCACGTCCTCGGCCTCGGCCGAGGCCTGGAGGACAAGGCCATCCTCCAGGAGATCACCACTACGATGCTCACCTTCGGCATCGGTGCCTCGACAATGGCCCTGTTTGCCAGGGTAGGGGGAGGCATCTTTACGAAGGCTGCCGACGTGGGGGCTGATCTGGTGGGAAAGGTCGAGGCCGGCATCCCGGAAGATGACCCCCGCAACCCGGCCACGATCGCCGACAACGTGGGCGACAACGTGGGCGACGTTGCAGGCATGGGCGCAGACCTCTATGAGTCCTACGTCGGATCCATCCTGGCGGCTTCAGCCCTCGGCGCCACCTTGTCTGCTGCCAGCCCC
>CAYYNS010000087.1:1517-7242 GCA_964473085.1 uncultured candidatus Brocadiaceae bacterium | reverse complement strand
CGGCCTTCTTGAGGCTCAGGATGATCTGGCCTGGCAGCGCGCCGATGTAGGTGCGACGGTGACCGCGGATCTCGGCCTCGTCACGCACGCCGCCGAGCGAGACGCGCAGGTATTTGCGGCCCATCGCCCGCGCGATGGATTTGCCGATCGAGGTCTTGCCCGTGCCCGGCGGCCCGACGAAGCACAGGATTGAGCCGCGCATGTCCTCGCGGAGCTTTCGCACCGCAAGGAACTCCAGCACGCGCTCCTTCACCTTCTCCAGCCCGTAGTGGTCTTCTTCCAGGACCCTGCGCGCGACGTCCAGATCGAGGTTATCGGGGGTGCTTTCCTTCCAGGGCAGGTCCAGGATCCAGCCCAGGTAGGTGCGCACCACGGCGTACTCCGGGCTGGCTGGGTTGATGGCCTGAAGGCGCCCGAGTTCGTGCTCGGCGGCTTTGCGCGCCTCTTCCGGCAGGCCTTTGGCAGCCAGTTGCTTTTTCAGCTCGTTGACCTCGGCGGCCTGAGCATCGGCTTCGCCAAGCTCGGCCTGGATGGCCTTGAGCTGCTGGCGCAGGTAGTACTCGCGCTGCCCCTTGTCAATCTCGCTGCGGGCCTCGGACTGTATCTTCTGCGCGACCTCAGCGTACTCCATCTCGCGCGCCAGTAGCTTCGTGGTGATCTTGAGCCGCTGGCGCACATCAACCGCCTCCAGGACCTTCTGCCTCTCCTCTGCCGAGATGCTCAGGTTCGAGGCAACCAGGTCGGCAAGGCGTCCCGGCTCATCCACGTTGCCGACCAGGACTTTCATCTCATCGCCAACGTTAGGCAGTGCATCCATGAGGGTAAGGAACTGGGCGCGCAGGTTCTTCGTGAGGGCGACCGTCTCCACATCCTCCGCGACGACATCGAGCAGGTAGGTGACGCGTGCGCGCAGCAGGGAATCCGTCCGCTCGATGCTCTCCACACGGCTGCGCTGGAGGCCGTGGGCCAGGAACCTCACCGAGCCGTCCGGCAGCTTGAGCATCTGAAGGATGGCGCAGGCGGTGCCCACGCGGTAGAAGCTGTCGGGATCAGACTCGTCCGCGGCCTTGTCCTTGAGCGTCAGGGCCAGGAACAGCTTGTTGCCCGTAACGATCTGCTCGACGATCTTCAGGTGCCGCTCCTGTCTGACGTGGGCGGGCAGGAGCATGCCGGGGAAAACCACATTGCCCGGCTGAGGAAGCACGAACAGCTCGGTCGGCAGTTCCTTGCGAGCCGGTTCCCCTTCCGCCCCCGTTTCCACCTCGGAGGCCATCTCCTCCAGGTCGGCCTCAGGAAGGGACAGCTCTCTTTCCGAGTCATCCGTCACGGGGCGAGGCTTATCCTGGGCTTGCTGCTGCTTGTCATTCGGCATCTGTGTTCACCTGGTCCTGCGAGGTCTGCTCCGAGATGCTGCGCGCTATAGCCGGATGCGCAGCGCATAGACCGGATGCACCCGGACGCCCACTTTGGGAATGCGGATCCAGAGGAATCCGTCGCGGTATTGCGCGCTGGCCGCTTCGGGATCAATGGGCTTGTGGATCACCACCTGCCGCTCGAAGCGCCCGCTGCAGATTTCCATGCGATGGTAGGCGGAGACTCCCACCTCCGGCGGGCAGTCACGGTAGCCGCTGATGGTGACCCTGTCGCCCTCGAAATGCACGTGGACGTGGCCGCTCTTCATGCCGGGCACCGAGAGCTTTATGACAACCTCCTGGTGCGTCTCATAGACATCCATCGGAGGCGTCCAGGCATCGCCTGCGCGCCGGACCTCGGGTTGCAAAGGGCCGAAAAAGTCGTCCATCCACCGCCGGAACACTTCGAACTCGTCCTGGTGCATCAGCCGCACAGGATCGCTCTGTTGAGGCATTGCTATCCACCCCCGCCTTCTGCTAACCGAAGCGTCATCTGCGGGCCGGCCCTGCCGGCTCCAAAGATCAGGTCCTGGACGACGCCGTCTGGTGGCCAAACTGTCTGAGCAGCTCCCTCTGGCGTTCGGTCAGGTTCCTGGGTATGCGCACCTGCACCTCCACGAAGTGGTCGCCCTGCCGTCCGTCGGGGCCGCGCACGCCGCGTCCCTTGAGCCGCAGCTTCTGGCCGGGCTGAGTCCCCGGGGGCGCCTTGACGCGCACCGTCCCGTGCATCGTATCCACCTCCAGCGTCGCGCCGAGTGCCGCCTCAACCATGTCCAGCTCGGCGGTGCTGAAGACATCCAGGCCCTTGCGCCGGAACAGCGGGTGGCTCTGGACCTGGACCTCCAAGATCAAGTCGCCGTTCTGGGCGCCGCCGACGCCGGGCTCGCCCATCCCACCCAGGCGCAGCTTCTGCCCGCTCTCGATGCCGGGTGGGATGTTGACCTCCAGCGAGGTTTCCTGTTCCGCCACGCCGCTGCCACGGCAGATGGCGCAAGGCTTCTGGATGACCCGGCCGCGCCCGAAGCACTGTGGACAGGGCTGCGAGACGCTGAAACCTCCCAGGCCCCTGGCCACCATTCCTCTGCCCCCGCAGCGGGGGCAGACCTCGCTCCTGGTGCCCGGGGCAGCACCCGTGCCGCCGCAGCGCTTGCAGCGCTGTTGCCGCGGAAGGCGCACCGTAATCCTGCCGCCCCATGCCGCCGACTCAAAGGGGACCGTGACGCGGCTGTGCACGTCGCGCCCGCGCTGGCGCGGGCTGTATTCCGTTCCCGTGCCGACGCCACCGCCGAAGATCCGGCTGAACAGGTCGCCGAAATCGCCCATCTCGTAGACGTCGAACCCACCGCCGGGGCGGCCCGCCTGGGCACCGCGGAAAAGGTCCTCGAAATTCCACGCCCCGCCGTGCATCTGGGCGTCTTTGAGCTGATCGTAGCGCTTGCGCTTCTGCGGGTCGCCCAGCACGCCGTAGGCTTCACTGATCTGCTTGAACCTCTCCTCCGCCGCTTCGCTGCCCTTGTTGCGATCCGGATGGTATTTCTTGGCCAGCTTCCGGTAGGCCCTGCGGATCTCCTCCTCAGAGGCATCGGGCGAGACGCCGAGCACCTTGTAGTAATCCCTGTCGGCCATGCACAGACCAGATAGTCAATCCGTCCTAAGTTGCAGACCGCCAAAGGCTTGAGACTAACAGATCAATCACCGTCCGCTCGAAGCGGCCGTATCCCCTATTGTACATGCCTGCGCCCCATTTGCACAACAAAACAGTCCCTGGCGTTGCTGGCACGCCGGGGAGCAGGCGGGGGCGACAGAACGCCGCCTACCCCACCAGGATCTCCTCCGTAGGATAGCGGTAGGGGATGCGGCCCTCGACGGCGGCAGCGCTCATGACGATCGTGACGGGGCCGAGCCGCCCGATGAACATGAGCGCTGGCAGGATCAGGCGCCCCCACAGGGTGAGCTGCGGCGTAATGCCCATGCTCAGGCCCACGGTGCCGAAGGCGCTGGTAGACTCGAAGGCCACCGGGAGGAACTGTGCACCGGCTTCCGTGATCAGCAGCAGGAACACGACGCTCAGCAGTGCCGTAAGGCTAAGCAGGATGATGCTGGCGACGCGATGCACAGCCACCTGGGGCACGGAGTGGTGAAAGACCTCGGCCCTGTCCGTGCCCCGCAGTGTGGCGATGCTGCTGGCGATCATGACGCCGACCGTGGTGGTCTTGACGCCACCCGCCGTGCTGGCGGGACTGCCGCCGATAAACATGAGCACGATCAGCAGCAAGGCGGTAGAGGGCGCGATGCTTCCTGGGCTCAGATCAATCGTGTTGAAGCCCGCCGTGCGGGCCGTCACGGACTGGAACATCGCAGCCAGGATCCGCTCCTTGAGGGGCACGCCGCGCAGGGAGGCCGCGGACTCCATGACGAACACCCCAACGAAGCCCAACAGCAATAGCAGGCCCGTCACGGCCAGCACGAGCTTTGAGTGCGTTGAGAGCCGCAACCGCTTGCCCCTGTGCTGGAACACCCTTGCCCAGAAGTAGTCCTTGAGGTCACGGATGACGAGGAATCCCAGCCCGCCCAGCACGATCAGCATGCAGATCACCATGTTGACCGCCACATCGCCCCGGTACCGCACGAGGCTGTCGCGATAGAGGCCAAAGCCGGCGTTGCAGAAGGCGCTGATGGCATGAAAGACGCTGAAGTAGAGGCACTTCCAGAACTCATCGAAGTGGCCCCGCCAGCTCAGGTAGAGGCCGGCTGCCCCGACAAGCTCCACCACGCCTGTCAGCAGGCAGATGAACTTCACGGTGCCCCAGACGCTCTCCCGTGGCCCGGCCGCCACGACATCCCCCATCACGCGCTCCAGGCGCATCGAGAGCCGTCGCAGGACCATGCTGGCCAGCAGGGCATAGACGGTCATGATGCCGAGCCCGCCGGTCTGGATGAGGGCGAGAATGACGAACTGCCCGAACAGCGACCACTCGGTGCCGGTATCCTTCACGGTGAGGCCGGTCACACAGACGGCGCTCGTGGCGGTGAACAGGGCGTCAACGAACGAACTCCAGTGGCGGCGGCCTGTCACGGGATTCTCGGGGCTGCACATGGGCGAGCTGAGCAGGGCCGCCCCCAGCAGGATAGCGGCAGCAAAACTCGCAACCGCTATGCGGGCCGGCCTGCGCACGAACCATCGCAGCAACCCCCGCTTCGTCTGCTGCATGCCCTTGCCCATCGTAGCCTCCCGCAGCATCCAGGCTGTCGCCCTGCAAAATCCCCGGTATTATAATTGGGCGCTGTGCCTGTTTTCATTCCCGTTCTGCGCGGGAAGGCGTCGGGGCGGACTCAGGTAGGGGCTGGCGCTGCCAGACACGCCGAATGCCGGCTAGGCGGCGCCGCGCTTCCGGGCGAGCTCCCAGCGCAGGTAGGCTTCCATGAAGGGCGTCAGCTCGCCGTCCAGCACAGCGTCGGCGGCGCTGGTCTTGTGTTCTGTCCTCAGGTCCTTGACCATCTGGTAGGGCTGGAGCACGTAGGAGCGGATCTGATAGCCCCAGGCAATCTCGCCCTTTTCATCGTAGGCATCCTTGAACGCCTCCTGGCGCTTGCGCCGCTCCAGTTCATAGAGCTTGGCCTTCAGGATCTTCTCGGCGAGCTTGCGATTCTGGTGCTGTGAGCGCTCACTCTGGCAGAACACGATGATGCCGGTGGGAACGTGCCTGAGGCGCACGGCGGTCGAGACCTTGTTGACGTTCTGCCCGCCGGGCCCACCGCTGCGGCAGAACTCCATCTCGACCTCGTTCTCCTTGAGTTCGACCTCGATGTCGTCCTCGATCTCTGGCACTACGTCCACCGCCGCAAAGGATGTGTGGCGGCGCTTGTTGGCATCGAACGGGGAGATGCGCACAAGGCGGTGCACGCCGACCTCGCTCTTGAGGTAGCCGAACGCCAGAGGCCCGGCCACGTGGAGCATGGCGTTGCGGATGCCTGCCTCTTCGCCCGGCAGCACATCCACCAGTTCGGCCCGGTAAGCCTGCTTTTCGGCCCAGCGCGTGTACATGCGCAGTAGCATCGCCGCCCAGTCGCAGCTCTCAGTGCCGCCTGCCCCGGCGTGGACGCTCAGAAAGGCGTTCTTGTCGTCCTCCGGCTGGCCGAGCATGCTCCGCAGCTCGAGCCTGTCCACCTCAGCCGCCAGCCCGTCGGAGCGGCTCTGGACTTCCTGGAGCGTGGCCGCGTCCTTCGCCTCCTCGCCCAGCTCCTGGAGCACCCCGAGGTCTTCGACCTCCCGCTCGAGCCTCTGGATAGGTTCGCAGACGCCCTTGACGTAC
>CAYYNS010000087.1:0-1417 GCA_964473085.1 uncultured candidatus Brocadiaceae bacterium | reverse complement strand
CGGATCCTGGCGGGTTTCACCTCGTCCGGGCCGGGGCGGGAGCTTGCGCTCGCGCTCGAGCCGCTCGACAGCCCCCAGGAGGTCGAGCTGGCGCTCACGCAAACGGCGGAGATGATCCAGGCAATGGAGCGAGAGTTCAAGACGCCGATCGGAGGCTTCGCGGACATCCGGTCACCGGTCGAGCGGGCGGCCGCTGGAGGCGGTCCACTCGAGCCGCCCGTGTTGTGGCAGGTCGCCTCCCTCTGTCAGGCGGCTGCCACCGTGGGCAGCGCCCTTGAGCGACTGGCTGGCTCGTATCCTTGCCTTGCCGCGCTCGGCGCCCGCATGCCGCGCATGCCCGACCTGGAGAGGCACCTGGGGCAAGCCATCGAGCCGACCGGCAAGGTCAGGGACGCCGCGACGCCGAAGCTCGCCGAACTGCGCAGCGACATCAAGCGCCTCAGGCGAAAGATTGAGGACGCCCTGACCGCGCTCGCCCACAACCCGCGCCTCAGCCAGCACCTCCAGTATCCGAACCCGAGCATCTGCCGCGACCGTTACGTGCTGGCCGTCAAGTCGCACTCGAGGAGCAACGTGCGCGGGGTCGTCCACGGCACCTCCGACAGCGGCGCCACGCTCTACGTCGAGCCGCTGGGAATCATCGAGACCGGCAACCAGCTCAGCGAAGCGCTCGGGCGTGAAGAAGAGGAGGTGCAGGCCATCCTGTGGGAGCTCACGCGGCACGTCGGGCACGAACGCGACAGCCTGCTGAAGGCCCAGGGCCTGCTTGCCCTTGTGGATCTGATTGCGGCAAAGGCACGCATGGCGAAGCGCTACCGCATGATCAGGCCGCTGGTCAGCCCAGGACGCGTGCTGGAACTTCACCAGGCCCGCCACCCTACCCTGCTGTGGCTCACCGAGCAGGCGGATGCTCAGGGTCTGGCGCGCCGCGAGCCGGACTTCAACGCGGTGGTGCCGATAACCATCCACCTCGGGGATGACTTCCGAGTGCTCGTGGTCACCGGTCCCAACATGGGTGGCAAGACCGTGAGCCTCAAGACCGTGGGCCTGCTTTGCCTGATGGCGCGGGCAGGCCTGTTCGTGCCAGTCGAGCGCGCCGTTGTGCCCCTCTACGACGGCATCTACGCTGACATCGGCGACGAACAAAGCCTCGAGCAGAGCCTCAGCACATTCAGCTCGCACATGTCAAGGATCGTGCGCATTCTCGGCTGCGCCACCGATCGCAGCCTCGTGCTGCTGGACGAACTTGGCTCTGGCACGGACCCGTTGGAGGGGGCAGCCCTCGGCGAGGCTATCCTGAGCGATCTGGTAGGGCACGAGTGCTCTGCCATCGTCACCACGCACCTGGGACAGCTCAAGACCTTCGCTGCTACATGCCCCGAGGCACAGAACGCAAGCGTGGAGTTCGATTCGGTGA
>CAYYNS010000086.1:2823-7302 GCA_964473085.1 uncultured candidatus Brocadiaceae bacterium | reverse complement strand
GCCATCGCACGCGACCTCGTTGAAGAGCAAGGACGGTACTGAGCGGCTCCCGCGCAGACCGCGGGTCACGTCGCGCAACGACGCCCGCATCTCAGGCTTGACGACGAGGTAGAACTCCCAATAGGGCGTCTCAGACAGCAACAGATAGCCAGCCACCCTAGCCGGACTGCGGTGCAGCACGGATGCGATGTCGCTCAGGCCGAGCAGCGGATTGGCCTCGGTCGGCACGACCAGCACCAGTTCCCTCCGCTCCCACAATGGCACTTTGTCACGGTGGAAGTCAATGAAGTGGTGGCCCTGGGCTGCCCGGATGACAGGCTCTACGGCATAGCCCCAGTGACCGCTGACCACGGGCGCGCTCGAGGGGTAACGGGCGGCAAGGACCGCTGCGAGTTCCCTCGCCGCCCGCATCCCGCAGAACTCAGGCTCTCGAAAGGCAAAATGCCGCAACGACCACAGCGGCGCGCGCATGATCATCCAGTTCAGGAACAGGTAGACCACAAACGCGTACGCAATTCCGGCTCCCTGTATCCACTGAACGGCGCGGCGCTGCCTGTCCGGATGCGCCAGAAAGCGGTCGGCAGCCATTGCACACAGTCGTGCCCCGGCAACAGCGAGCCCAAGCAAATGTGCCAGGAGCGCAAGCCCGTAGAAAGTGCCGGCCAGCGCACGCGCCCCCGCGCGCCGGTGGGTATCAAACAACACCGCAGCAATCAGGCACGATAGACAGACCAGCATGTCGCTGTAACGGGTAGCACCCAACGCGTAGGCGCCGGCCGCAAGAAGCGTGACCGACAGCGGTTTGCTCAAAGGCACACGCGCCCTGCGCAGCAGGCACGCCAGCGGGACCGTCGCCACCGCCAGACTCAGCGCAATCCCGTAGATGTAGGCCAGCCCGTAGTTCTCCAGCCGTAATGGAGGCACAAAGGGAAGCGCCAGGATGGTCGGAAGCGGCATCACCCAGAGCGAGCTTACCAGGGCCTGTCGGCCAATGGGGAGCTCGCTCACCACGTCCCTGAGGATCCCCGCTCGGATCTGCCACTGGATGTCCGCCGCGCCTCTGACGCGGTAGACCCATACAAGGAGCGCGGACAGAAGAATGAAGCTCAGCACGGTCCACGCAACGAAGATCGAGCTGCGCCCAATCCACGAGACCGCAGTGCGAGGCACCCCCGCCCTCATGTGCCATCCTCCAGGAAAGCCGCGCCCTCGTGCGGCGTTTTTTCCCAGTAGAACGGCTGCGTAACGAGCTGAAGCGCGCCCTTCCACGCCCCCAAGCTCATGAGCACCCAGTAAAAAGGCGTAAGCAGGCACAAAGGCACCAGCCAGTAATGCTTGCGTTCCACGCAGGCTATCATTGTGGACAGAACAAAGGCCGCGTTGCCCGCCAGGAAAGAAAGGAGCGCGGGAATGAGCACCCAGAGCGGGTAGAAGGAACTGACGAATTCGCTCCGCGTGGCAAGCCACCCTGCCGTCAACACCCAGTAGAACGGGTTCATGAGCAGGCAAAAACAGTTCGCCCCGAATATCATCTGGAAATGAAACAGCGAGTGGATGCCCCCCCTTCTGAAAAGCGCCCCCTGCTGCCTCATGTGCACCAGATAGGTCTGAAGGTAGCCCTTGAACCATCGGCTCCTCTGGCGAACCCAGGGCCAGAGGCGGAACGCTGCTTCCTCCCAGGTTGTCGAGTCGAGGGGCAGCGTGCGGTAGCCCTGAAGGTAGAGTCGCACACCCAGGTCGCAGTCCTCGGTCACATTAAAAGGGTCCCATCCCCTGAGCCTGCGAAGCACACAAAGCTTGAAGTGGTTCGAGGTTCCCCCCAGCGGAATCGGAGCGTCCAGCATGTGCAAGCCGGGCAGGCAGAGGCCAAACCACGAAGCATACTCGGCCGTGAACAGGCGGGTGATCAGGTTTCGCTGCGGGTTGTAGAAGTCGAGCCGCGCCTGAAGGCAGACCACGTCCTCCGAGGCCTGTGAGAAGCACAGTGCCGCCTTCTTGAGCTGGTCCCTCTCAGGCCGGTCCTCAGCGTCGTAGATGACCAGAAGCTCGCCCCTCGCATGTCGCAGGCCCCAGTCGCAGGCCTTCGGTTTTGTCCGCGGCTGGCTGGCTGGCACGACAGTCACCTCAAACGGCGGACCCGGCGCGCGCCGCTCAAGCACCGCCCGCGTCTCTTCGTCGTCCTCCTCCACAAGCAGCAGGATCTGAAGCTTGTCAGTGGGATAGTCCAGCCCTGCCAGGTGATCAATCAAGCCTGGCAATGCTGCGGCCTCGCGGTAGAGCGGTACCATGATCGTATACGCAGGCCAGTGAAACGCCGACGCACCCTCGGGCAGCGGCGTGCCAGGCTCCTGCCCTATCGAAAGAAACTGAAGGAACAACTTGTAGTGGGAGAACACAAGGTAGAGCACGATGAACGCCGTGTTGAGCCACAGGAAGGTCTGGCCTGGCCAAAGTAAGAAGGCACATGCAACTGCCGCTATCAACAGCGCCGACCACAGCGTTTGCGCCCGTGATAGCGTCGTCCACGCGTTAGGCTGCGGAAGACCCTCTCTGACCCAGCCCGGTATCTCGTCCATCAGCGCTCACTCCGCAGGTCCAGGCACGGGCACTTGTATGACTCCGCGAGGCGAACGAAAGTTTCTGCATACTGGCGTGCGAAAAGGCTGCCAAAGTCGAGGTCCGGGCCGAGGGCGAGCACCGGCATCACACCGGCATGGAGCAGGGCGCACACGTGGGCGCCGATCCTGAGCCGCACATCGCGAGGACTCAACCCGCGGATGGCTGGCATATCATCCAGCACAAGGAGCACGCCGGTCCGCCCTCCAGCCCTGCCCGCGACTAGCTCCACCATTTCGCCCGCACGCCCTGACCACAGGTCAAACCGAAGCGGAGCCGGGGTAACGGTTTCCGCCCCTGCATCCCCGCTGTACCAGTCGCGGCATGCTGACGCAGGTATGGCCAGAACCTGCCCTGTCGTAAGCGGCTGCACGAGGCGCCCCACACGGCCGGCCGCAAGCATTCTCGCTTCCTTCCCGCATTCGAAGGGCCACTCTTCGATCATCCCCCTAACCAGGCTTATCCCTGATAGCGCAAGCTCGAACGGCTTGCCAGCATCGCACGGTTCGAGGTCCCAGGCGTGCCACTTCCGTTGACCGTGCATCTTGGCGCCAAGCCGGCGCTCGCCGACCTTCAGTTCCAGGGGCAGCTCAACGTCATAGAGCAGCGTCCTCAGAACCTGTCGTCCATCCACCGTCTCTCTCTGCTCATGCTCGAGCGCGAGGGGGCGCATGTGGCCGTCGCAAATCCAGATAGGCAGAGGACGACCGTCCGGTGTCCCGATTTCGGCAGGACCGGGGGCCTCGAAGAACAGGTCCCTGCAGCCTGTCGCCCCGGCCGTCTTCACACGCGCCGTAAATATCGCTTTCGAGGGCCGACGAAGCCGAAGGCCGGCCGTCGGCATGACCGTGCCCAGAACCTTGCCGTCGCACAGTACCTCAACGGCGCACGGGATTTGCCCGTCAAGGAACTGGGCGGGCACGACTTCCCAACCGTTCGCGTCGGGAGAGAAGCCACGAAAGAAGTAGTCAAGCGGGCCCGCATCCCCAGCAAGGGCAGGCCGCCGCCAGCCCATGTGCGCCATCTGCGTTCCGCTCATCTCCTGATGGTAGAACTCGATCCAGTGAACACCCTTCTGAAGCGACACGGTGGCGTTATGGGTCCAGGCATTGACGAGCGGCAGGAAGTTGTAGCGGGAGCCTATTTCCACCGCATCCGGGAAGTGGTTACCCAGCCAGCTCAAAGTGACCTGGCCGTCAATCTTGAGGAAGCTGCCATCGTCCGAGTTGATGCCGAGCGCGTACTGCCCGTCTTCGGGGACCAGCAATGGGCCTCTGTAACGCGCCAGGAAGTAGTCGTTGTTGCCCGCTGGATTCTCGACCTGGTCTATGCGCTCCACGCGCAGCGACTTCTGGTTGGGCACCGTGCGAAAGATGTCCTCGAACCAGCGTTCCGAACCTGCGGGAAGCTCTCTTTTCCAGTCCTCAATCACGGTCAACTCAAGGCCGATGGCAGTCTCGTCGAACTCCGCCGGCAGCACTTCGGGAACAGCGCAGCAAGTCACGATCCACGGTCCGGGCTCCCCCGCCGGTATCCGGATGTGCCAGCCTGCCCCATCTCCAAGCCACTTCCACGCGAACCGGACTGCAGCCCCTGTAGCATCCGTCACACGTGGAGGCGCGCCGCGACACTCTGCCGGCAGAGCAATGAACGCCTCGTGGACCGAGCGCGCCGCTGCCTCCCCGTGCAGGACAGGCACAAGCGGCTCGATCCGCCACTGCCACCTCGACATGCGCACCGCCTCTGGCTGCCTACCGGGAGCAGGTGCGTGCTTATCGGCAGCTCCAGTGCCTATGCCTTCAGCCTCACCGTCGGCAGGCCGGATTTTGACAGCCCACCCTTCAGCGAAGTCCGGTGGCCGCA
>CAYYNS010000086.1:1580-2723 GCA_964473085.1 uncultured candidatus Brocadiaceae bacterium | reverse complement strand
GCACTTTTGACCTCCACGGGCCGGTCCCGCCAGCCCCCCTTCTCAGCGGTGTCCTCAACGATCAGGTCCTCGCCCGCCATGAAGTCGGACACGTGCCTGTAGACTCGGCCGAGCCCCTCGCCGTAGTTGAAGTTCCACCACCAGCTCAGGGGCGTGCCCGAAAGGCGTGAAGCAACACCGGCCCACAGCCCCCCCAGCGTGTCGCGCTCCATCTTGAAGGCCCGGTCACCCTGCCAGCAGCCCGCATACTCACCGATGATCACGGGCTTCGCGTAGCGGTCGAACATCCGCGAGAAGTCCCGAACCGCCGCGACCTGGTCCTCCGAGAGGTCGAGACCGCCATAAGCGTTGGAATGGATGAACTCGATGGCGCGCCGCTCGTACAGCCCGAACCCCGACGCCGGATGACAGACGTGGTTCGACACAATATGGCCGTAGGGGTCCAGTCGTCGGACGAACTCAAGGGAAGCCGTGACGCGGTCCTGCGCCTGACGCCACGCCCGCTCGCTGACAAGGTCCACCTCGCTCATGTAGTGCCAGGAGTGGATAGCAGGGCTGTCGGCATATCGCGCGACGACGTAGCGCAGGCGGTTCTCAGAGAGCCTCGGCACTGCCGGGTGAGTCCAGAAATGCTGCGGAAGATCGAGGAAGCCGCCGTTGGCACGAGAATACGGGTTCCTGGGCCAACTATACCCCTCGTTCAGGCGCACGTGGTTCAGCGTCTCCAAGATCATGAAGATGCCCTTCTCCTCACAGCGCTCCAGCACCTGGTCAATGAGCCAAGCGTTCTTAAGGTTGTAGCGGCCGATTCCTCCATAGTTGTCCACACGCTCGTTCCATTCGATGCCTGCCCACCAGTCCGCCATCCAGAACCGGGTCAGGTTCCCGCCTGCATCAGCCAGGTCGTCAAGCATTTTTCTCACTATGCTAAGGCTGTTCTCCGCGGGCAGATAAGGGACGTAGTTCGCGCCGTAGGGATTATCAGAGGGATAAGCGATGGCCCATCCCACGGGATAGAAGAAGCGGCCATCCGCATGTTCAAAGTAGCGAGGGTTCCTCTTCGATATGCGCAGGAAGTCAGGTGGTCTGCCCGGCGTCACCGTGAACGTGCCCTCCGCGAGCGGCAGCGGCTCTGCGCCTCCA
>CAYYNS010000086.1:0-1570 GCA_964473085.1 uncultured candidatus Brocadiaceae bacterium | reverse complement strand
GAGAGGCGGTAGCGGTGCACTCCTTGCGAAAGCGGTCGGTAGCGGGCGCGCCAGTGCTTCGGGCCTTTGGGCGCTACTGTGTCGCCGCCAGGGCCGACGACCGCTGCGAAGTTCTGGTACAGAAAGGCCCCCACCCTCTGCGACTCTCCTGACGGCGGCGTCACGTCCATCGTTACGAGCATTTCGTCCGGATCGAACGGATTGCCCTTCCAGCCTTCGATGTCAAACGCCAGCTCGAAGCGGCAGCCCAGGGGCACGGTATCGGCAAGGGGTCGCAGCCAGGCCAGCGACATCTTCTCCTTAGCTTTGATGTGCCGCCACCCGTAGGCAAGCCGTAGCGAAACGTTGGCCCTTCCCCTTGGGAAGACCTTCACCTCAATTGCGCGCAAAGCGACCAGGTCCCAGCCCGTCCACACGGCGTCGTGGCCTACAGCATCCCAATAACCCTCAGACTCCCGCAGCGGGGCATACGCCTGGAACGCAACCCCGCCCAAAACGGGCAGCTCATAATCATGCGCGAACCTGTAGTGATGGTCACACTCCACAATGACCTGGACCGTGCAATCTCGAAGCTCCGGCGAGGCCGTCACCGCGAAGCCGAACCCCTCGGCCACATCAAGCACCTCGCGAGACGCTGGAATGCCGAATGTGAAGACGCGGCCGTCGGCGCTCGGCCTGGGATCAGCCAACCCCCGGTCAAGCTGCACAGCGGCCGTTTCGGCTGCCCCCCGCGACGGTGCCATCGGGAGCGAAATGCCCGGCACACTCACCCGGAAAAGGCGCACGGTGACCACTGCGTAGGCCGCGGCCACAAGCAGCCAGAATAGCTTTGAGCGCAACACCCTCATAACCAACCGGTAGACCGGGACAGACGGAGAGGAACGAGACTACTGCGCCAGCGTGCCTGGCGGATAGGCTGTGGCGCCACATTCGCCTGCCACTGATGAGACCCGCCGAGACCAGAAAAGTTCGCCCACGCAGGTGCATCCGCCGCACCCGCGATCACACCTGAGCGCGCGCCTCCAGCACCCCCGCTCAACAGAGGATAGCGCCCGGCACCCGACGCAGTCAAACTCGTTGCGCCGAAGCGTGGCCTGGGCCGTGCGTTGCCCACGTGTCGGCAACGTTATGTCCTTTGACAAGCGCTGCGCCTCTGTGGGAACATAACTGCTTTCGCGCATTCACATCCAAGACCATCATCAGGACCGCAGGGAGACCGCGATGGCGATCAAAGTGGCGATCATCGGCGCTGGCAGCATCGGTTTCACGCGCAGGCTCATTCAGGACGTTCTGTGTGTGCCAGAGCTTGTGGACACGACGTTTGCTTTGACCGACATCAACAAGCGCAACCTTGACATGATCACGAAGCTCGTCGAGCGCGACATCCGGGCTAACGGAGTGCCCGCAAAGGTCGTCTCGACGCTGGACCGCCGCCGGGCGCTTAAAGGGGCGGATTACGTCATCAGCGTCGTACGGATCGGAGGGTTGGAAGCCTTCCAGATAGACATTGACATCCCGCTCAAATACGGCGTGGACCAGTGCATAGGCGACACGTTGTGTGCGGGCGGCA
>CAYYNS010000085.1:967-7338 GCA_964473085.1 uncultured candidatus Brocadiaceae bacterium | reverse complement strand
CATTATGCTCGGCCTCGGGGCCGTAGGCCCCCATCTGCTTGTCTCCCATTTGCTCAACAAGCAGGTAAGGCGCTCCTATGCACAGGTAAGCGTTCAGGGAGCGGCCGAGTTGTCTGAGCGTCTCGAACGCATGCTGCTGTACGGCCTGCGCACGTGGCTGCAGGTATGGTGTGGACTCCGGATTGAGCGGTTCCCCCACAGTCGTCTCAGGCCAGACGAGGAGTTCCACACCCCGCCCTTCCAACTGGTGCGACAGCCGCGCAGCCTTGTCAATCTCTTGCCGGACGCGTCCGAAGACCTTGTCAGCGTAAGCGCTCAGGCGAGCGTTCAGTTCCTGTATTTCCTCAGATGACAGGGCGCGGATTTCAGACTCAGTCAGCCCGTAGATGCGTGCGATGTCCGGCGGCGTGACGTACTGGCTCACGAACCGAGGGATGTTCTGCTGGACCACTCCGACCACGGGGCCCTGCCGGATTTGCAGCCGGGCAGCCGCCCGAGCGCCTGTCACGGCGCACAAGGCCACGAGCACGAGCGCTGAGCCGAGCGGCACGAGCGTCAGGACGCGCCTGCGAGCGCCCTCCCCCACCCCGAGCACCGCCTGCGTCAGCGCCGCGTTGAGCAACACCAGCAGGAAGCTGACACCGTAGGCCCCCGTTATCGCTGAAAGCTGTATGAGTGCAGTAAGCCTGTACTGCGTGTGCCCGTAGAACAGCCAGGGGAAGCCGGTAGCGACCTCGGCGCGGACAAACTCCAGCCCCACCCACCCACATGCCGTCAGAACCGGCCACAGCAGCGGATGCCGCCGGTGGAACGCCCAGACCATAGCTGCGGTCACGACCAGATAGACCCCCACGTAGAGCGACAGGGCGATCCACCCGCCAACGGTGACGCTCGACAGCCACGCGAACGCAGGCAAGTAAGCAAACAGAGCGGCCGCCGCGCCGCAAAGCGCAGCTCCTTTCCATGACCCCGCCCGGCAGGCACATGCCAGAAGCGGCACCAGAGCCACGTAGGACAGAGGCCACCAATCCAGAGGCGGGAACGACAGAAGCACCACTACCCCGCTGACGCATGACAGCGCCAGGTTCCGCACAGCACGCGTTCTGGCATGCACCTTTGTCTCGGCACGATCCCCCCGGACTGTAGGGCGCTGCTTGTTCCTTCGCCTGTCCTTCGGGGGCATCTGCTGGTCCGCCTTCATCGTTCCTCCGCGCAAGGAGGCCGCGGAAGCCGGCTCTTTTCGCCTCGGGTTCATGGCGGCCCGACACACTCGCCTATCGGATGGTGCCGGCAAAGGCGTGGATGCCCGCGAGGGGGGCGAAACTACTTCCGCAGGATCACAGCGGTCAGGATTAGTCCGATAAGGAACGTGACTACGTTTCCGCTCCACATTGCGGGCACAACAGCCAGCAGCCCCGCCTCCGCAGCTATCTGGCCGACGATCAGGAAGGGATAGAAGAGCAACAACATGATGGCGAACCCGATGCCGAAAGCCGCCATGGAGCTGCGCCTCCGCATCATTATCCCTAGTGGAATGCCTACCGTGGCGAACATGAAGACGGCCATCGCGAGGGCGAGCCGCTGATGGCAGCGGATCTTGAGCTCCCGGAGTTCGTCCTGGGTTTCCGCCATATCAGAGAGTTTGCGCCATTTTTGCCATTGCTCATCGAGGGGTGCCAGTTCCGCCTGGAGCTCTTTGACCTCGCTGGCGATCTCTTGCGCGCTTTGCTCGTTGCGGCGGATCTGCCCGACCGCCTTGTCAATAGCCGCCGTGGCGTTTGCAACTTCCGCGTTCAGCGCATCCAGCTTCGCCTTGGCCTCCATCGCTTTCTTATGGAGATTGGCGATCCGGTCGTACTGCCGATCGCGGTCTGACTGCTTTTGAAGCTCTTCGAGTTCCGTCATGTAAGAGACCAGTTCGGAGTTCAGGACGTCCCGGGTCTGTTCAGCGTTGCGTCGCACCTCCTGGTTCTGCTCGATTGTGCGTTCGAGCACACGCCGCTCCTCTTCCCGCAATCTCCTGAGCTTCTCAGCGTCGCGCCTCAGGATCTCCCTCAACTCTGCACGTTGAATGTTGACCCTCTCCATCTGCCGGCGCGTTTCATGCACGGCCTCATTCGGATTGGAGAGAATCCTCGGATGTGCGCTCACCTTTTGCTCGAGGACGCGGCTGCGCCTGAGCATGTCCCCGAGCGTCAGGTGTTTGACCTCCGTGAGGATGTCCGACGGATCCTCGGCCACCTTAACAGGCAGGACGATCTGGCGAGCCTTCCACGTGCCCGGTCCGCCCACCGGGCCCTCCCCCAACTGTGTGACCGCACAGCCTTGAAGCACCAGCCTCACGAACTCCACCCGCTCGCGGTCCGGCTGCATGACCCCTCTGTCGGCCGTGATGATCGTGCGAGGAACACCCTGCTGGCACTCCAGAATGAGCAGGTCAATCATCTGACCACCTTGGAAGTCGTCGTAGTAGATGGTGCAAGGACGGAACGAGAACTGCCGCTTGGCACTGAGCGCAACCTTGTCCAGCAAGATCTGTTTGACCGCTTCGAACTTCAGCAGTTGGATCTTCTCCCCAGCCCGTGGCAGGGTGTGAAAGTGGAAATACGCGGCCACGCCGCTCAGCAGCAACGCCAGGAAGAAAACGGGATAGACGATATGGAAAAGGGGGACGCCCCCAGACTGCATGGCCATGATCTCGTTGTCCGCCGAGAGCCTTCCGAAAGCCATGATGACAGCCGTCAGGAACGCAGGGGGCAACACCCAGGGGACGGAATAGCTGGCGAGGTGGTAAGGAAGTCCGCGAAGCCTGATCACGTCCAGCCCTTCGTAAAGGAGCTGCAAGCACAGTCCCAGCACCATGATGAACAGAAGCGCAAGGAACGCAGGCACGAACGCGTTCAGCACTTCTTTAAGCACATAGAGCTGAAGCCTTCTCATGAGCTATCCTTTGGGACGACCCAGGGGTGCGCCGTGCGCACTCTGACCGAACAGGGCCCACGCGCCCCGGGAGCAGAATGTGCCTCCTTGCATCATTCTCTGTCGTCGGACGCTGCAGCAGGACTCCTGCCCGCCGGTCCACGCACCGTTCCTGCGTGGCGCACCGGACCTGCGAGCAGGACCATTTGGCGGCCGCCAACCTGCTCGCTGTGGCGCAGGCAGCGCGCGAAATCTTCAGGCGTCAAGGCCGCCGTCGCGTCCCTCGCGTCAGCGATGACTAAAACCTCCGGCTCACGGACCAGCACCCCAAGCCGAGCTCGAGTTCGTATCACCGGCATCCGTACCATACCCAAATATAGGTTATACACGCCGGCATAGTCACTGCCAAATACGTAAACCTGCCTTGCCCCCTTCACGTGCCTCTGGACAGCACAGGCAAAGGACCGTGCGGACTGCAGCGGGTTCAAAGCCGGCGTGATGATAAGGTCCTGGGGCAAGCCCAAAAGCAACACCGCCGCAGCGAGGGCAAGCCCTGCCGCCGGTCCTTGCCGGAGGCCCAACGCGACGCGGGCCACGCACACGCCCAGCGGCACCATCAGCATCACGACTGCCGCCACAAGTCGCCCGCCGCTGAGCCACTGCGCAAGGCTTTCCAGGAAGTCCTTCGGCCGACCAGTGAAGCCTTCCGGCAGATTGGGCAAGAAGGCCACTACCACGAGTGCGGCGGCCAGCCCCACAGTAAGAACGATCAGTATCCCAAAGGCAACCTTCAGCAGCCAACCGGTCGCGGCTGCGAAGTTCCCTTGCCCCCGTGCGGCGGACCCCAGATACCATCCGCTGAGAATGCCCACAGCCGGGACCACGGGCACAATGTAGTTCGCCCTCTTGCCAGACACAAGGGAGAGGAACACCAGGGGAACAACGAGCCAGACCACGGCGAGAACCGGCAGGCTCTCCTGCGTGCGACGCCACTGCCTTATGGCTGCTGCAACGCAGACCGGAAGAATGAAAGTCCAGGGGAAGAAGCAGACCGGCGCCCACACCAGATACCAGTAGATCGGCTCCCTGTGACTGAAGGAGGCCACGGCGCGTCCTATGTTCTGCCCGAATAGAATGGCGCCAGCATACTCACTGCCGCCGACCGCGATTGCAGGGCCGAGCCATGCGGCGACGATGGCAATCAGCACGGCCGCCCCTCGCACGTGGACCCAGCCGCCTGCGCGGATGCACTTGCGGTTCAAGCCTGCATAAGAACAGAGCACAAGAGCGGGCAGCAAGAGCCCCACCGGGCCTTTCGTCAGCACCCCGAGCCCCATGCAGCCGTAGCAAAGCAGCCAGTAAACATCGGGAAAACGCACCTGCCGGCTCAGGGCACAGTAACCAGCCAGTATGGACGAAGTCACAAAGAACATAAGCAGCGCGTCAAGATTGCCTATCCTCACGAAGCTCAACAGCAGCAGCGTGCTGAGCGAGGCCCCGGCGGCCAGGATGCCCCGCAGCATGCCGTCCGCCTTGCCAGCAACCAAGAAGACAAGTGCGAGGGTGGCCATCACGGAAAGGACCGTCACCAAGCGCCCGGCACTAAAGCCAGCCCCAGCCTTCCAGAGCAAGCCCGAAATCCAGAAAAACAGCGGTGGCTTCTCGCTGTAGACCTCCCCGTTCAGATGGGGAACGAGGTAGTCCCCAAGGACCACCATTTCCCTGGCCACCTCTACGTAGCGCGGTTCATCGGGGAGCCAAAGATCCCGCGTAAAAAGGGAGGGCATGCCGACAAAAAGAACCGCGCCGGCAACGATCATCAACCCTATCAGAGTACGTGCTTTTTGACCACGCATGGCCCGCCAGCGTTGTTCGGGCGCAAACCGCCCCGCTCATCAAGGAAGGGCGCCACAGCAGGCAATCCGTGCGCGTATGATATCCCCTCCGACGAACCGTGAGCAACTGGACGGTCTTACCGGCGGGGGCAAAGGCGCCCCTCCGCTACGAGCGCCATTTTGTCTTGCACTGCAGGAGGAAATGCGCTCAAATTATGGGCGAGGGGATAGTGCCGAAGGATTGGGTCTGCGGGATGTTAGCCATAATCTCGGACGTCCATGGGAACGTAGAGGCGCTTGATGCCGTGCTACGAATGATCGGCGCGGATGGAATAGACGATATCTGGTGCCTGGGCGACATCGTGGGCTACGGCCCGAATCCCAGAGAATGCATAGACCTGGTGGAGAAGAACTGCAGCCTGTGCCTGATGGGCAACCATGACTGGGCTGTGCTCAACAGCCCGATGGGGTTCAACTCCATTGCCGCCCGAATGGTCTATCGGACCAAAGAATGGTTGCAGGTCACCGACAGGTCCACCGAGCGCGACCGGCACCGGTGGCAGTTCCTTGCGCAACTTGGCCTGCAGTCCATCCGCGGGGAATTCACCCTCGTGCACGCCTCGCCTCGGGCGGCGCTGAGCGAATATGTCCTGCCAACGGATGTCGAGTACGACCGTGGCAAACTTTACGACATATTCGACATGACAGAAAAGTACTGTGTGGTCGGGCACACTCACGTCCCTTGCTGCATCACGAGAGATCTCGACCTGGTCTTGCCAAAGGGCAAGGCGTTCACCATCAAGCTGGATGATAGGAAAGCGATCATCAACATCGGTTCTGTGGGGCAGCCCAGGGATGGCGACAGTCGCGCATGTTACGTCACGCTGGATCAGGCAGCGCGGCTGATCACCTTCCACCGTGTGCCCTACCGCGCTGACAGGACCGTTGAAAAACTCAGTGCCCTCGGCGAGGGATACGAAGTGCTCGCCAGCCGCCTTCTCACCGGTCTCTGAACCGCAGGACCTACATCCCATTTTCGCCAGGGCGGGGATACCATGACGATCCTTTCTCCGCTCGCGCTGGCCACGCTTGAAGCCTCCAGGGCAGCCGAGGTCCCCACCCATTATTCAACTTTGCGTAAAGAATGGAATGCAGGGGCACGGCTTGCCGTGCCCACTATCTCGTTCCTGCGCAACGGCTTCGGGCACGCTAAGGCGTGCCCCTACAACGTCCATTCCTTATCGGAAGATCAATAGCGCGCCTGAATCGGCGCTCTCGCTGTCGTGTCAGCAACTTTAGGAGGAGGATGGGTCACGCCCGTCGTGAACGAACAAGAATGCACCGGCTGTGAGGCCTGCATTGATGCCTGCCCCGCCGAGGCGATAACAATGGTGGACGGCGTAGCTCGCATCAACCCTGAAGAGTGCACGGACTGCGGAACGTGCATTGACGAGTGCCCGGCTCGGGCGATCACGGAAGGTTGACAGAACCGGGCGACCTCCTGCGCCTTGCCTGCCTGCCGCTGCCCAGGCCCCCGCTGTCCGGGCGCATCCGTAGCATCCGGAAAGCCGCAGGGGAGGCCCCGCCGAGGCCTCCCCTGCCTGCATGGGTGCAAAC
>CAYYNS010000085.1:0-957 GCA_964473085.1 uncultured candidatus Brocadiaceae bacterium | reverse complement strand
GCGCTGCTTCATTTCCTCGACGGCGACCTTCTCTACCTTGTCCGCCAGGCCGGCCGAGCCGAACTCGCGGACGAGCTCTTCGACGTGGGCGGCGATGCGGGCCTGGATGAGGGCCATCAGGTCAACGAAGTCAGGGACGCCGCTTTCTTCGGGCGGTTCGCGCAGGATGTCAAAGGGCTGAACGAACTTGAGGTACTCGCGGGGGTCTATCGCCGCAGGCAGCTTGTCCAGAGCCTCCTTGGCCCCCTGCAGCGTCTTTGACTTAGCGGCGGCGGGATTGTCAAGGAAGAACCTCCGGCACGTCGCCGTGATGCCCAGCCGCAGGTCGGTGTCAATATTCACCTTGCGCAGGCCGAAGGCAATGCCTTCCTTGATCTTCGGCATGGGCACCCCCCGCGCATCCTTGAGCTGGCCGCCGCACCTGTTAATCTCCTCCACCAGGGCCATCGGCACGGTGGAGGACCCGTGTCCGACCAGGTAGTGATCGTCGTTCAGGCCAGCCTTCACCATGTTCTGGTAGCTCAGACGGACAATATCCGTCTTGAGCTGGTCAATGTTGGCGCCCTTGTTGGGGCCGTGGGAGGTGCCGTAGGCGATCGCCAGGGCGTCCGCGTTGGTTGTCTGGAGGAACACCGGCACCTTCGCCGGGTCGGCATAGACGGTTTTCTGTGCAACAACGTCTGCCTCGATTCCCTCCAGCCGCCCGTACTCGCCCTCGACTCCGACGCCCCGTTCGTGGGCGTAAGCGACCATCTCTCGCGTCAGCCCGCAGTTATCTGTAAAGGGCAGCTCGCTGGCGTCAATCATGATGCCCGTATAGCCGCTGTCGGCGCACTCTTTGCCCCTCTCAACGTCCCCGTGGTCAAGGTGCAGTGCAACGGGCAGACGGTGGTCGCTCACCTCCATCGCCTTGGTCACCATGTAGAAGATCTTGGCAGGGCCGCCCTGAAACTTGTT
>CAYYNS010000084.1:4267-7371 GCA_964473085.1 uncultured candidatus Brocadiaceae bacterium | reverse complement strand
GTGATGGACGGGCGCAAGATGGGGGCCGTCGCTGAGCCTCACAAGGATGCCCGATGAAACGGACAGCATACCTGGGACTGGACCTGGGCGGAACGGGCGCCAAGGCCGGCGTGTTCGACGCTGACGCCGGGCAGTTCGCTTTCCTGTCCCAGTGCTGCAACGCGTTCTACAGGCGGGACCGCGCCTTCGAGCCGGACCCCGTCCGGCAGGGGCTCTACGAGGTCCCGTACGGCCGCCACCTCGAATTGCGCGCGAGGCTCTATGGCTGATGCTGTCGTCCTGTTGAGCGGCGGGATAGATTCCTCAACCGCACTCGCCATCGCCATCAGGAGCGGGCATTGCTGCCACGCCCTCACGTTCCGCTACGGCCAGCGTCACGAGCTCGAGGTAGAGGCGGCAGGCCGCATCGCACGGACGCTCGGCGCAGCGGACCACAGGATCATCGCCATCCCGCTGGGCGAGCTCGGCGGCTCGACGCTCACCGACCGTTCGGCACCCGTGCCGCGTGGCCGCGAGCCAGAAGAGATGGCGAGGCAGATACCCTCAACCTACGTGCCAGCGCGCAACACGATCTTCCTCGCCTACGCGCTCGCCGTGGCCGAGATCACCCGGTCGGACTTCATATACCTGGGCGTAAGCGCCGTGGACTACAGCGGCTATCCTGACTGCCGGCCCGAGTATGTGGAGGCTTTCAAGGACCTGGCGGCCCTGGCGACCAGGCGCGCCGTCGAGGGCTGGCCGCCTCAGATCGTCGCCCCGCTGCTCCACCTGAGCAAGGCCCAGATCATCCGCAAGGGGATCCAGCTCGCCGTAGACTACTCCCTGACGTTGAGCTGCTACGACCCGGACGAAGCGGGGCGCGCCTGCGGGCACTGCGATTCATGCCTGCTGCGCCGGCGCGGGTTCAGCGAGGCAGGCCTCCCGGACCCCGCCGTCTATCAGCCAGGCCCGGAGCGCTGAAGGAGGACCGGCAATGAGGATCCTGGCCGTGGCGGCGAGCGCACGCAGGCAGGGCAACAGCGACGCGTTGCTGGAGTGCGCCCTGGAGGGCGTGCGCCAGGAAGCCCCGGGAGCGGAAGTCGAGCGGCTCGCTCCCTACGGGCTGCCCATCACCCCCTGCCGCAGTTGTAACGGCTGCTGGAACACGGGCCACTGCGTGGTGAACGACGCGATGCAGGGACTCTATAGCAGCTTCCTGGAGGCGGACCACGTTGTGGTTGCCTCGCCGATCTACTTCACGTCGCTCCCAGGGCATTTCAAGGTGCTCATTGACCGGTTCCAGTGCTTTTGGGCGCGCACTTACAGGCTCGGCCAGCCGCCCCAGCCTCGCCGCACCGGCATGTTCCTGTGCGTGGGCGCGATCAACCGCCAGCTCTACTACCAGAGCACGCTGACGATCGTCAAGACGTGGCTGTCCACGATCAATGTGGGCTGCCCCGTGGCGCGTTTCTTCCCCGGACTGGACGCTGGGAAGGACATCCTGCGGCACGCACAGTACCTGGAGGAGGCGCGGGTGGCCGGCGCGGAGCTCGTCCGGATGGCCCGTGCGAGCGGCGTGTTATCCTGACCTGCGTGCTGGCGGACGGGGAGTTGAAGCGCCGCGCTGCAGCCCGCACTCCGCAGGCCCGACCAGCTCAGGAGCCGGCCAGTTTGCGTGCGAGCTCCGCCACGCGCCTGCCCAGGGCGCGGCACTGCGCCGCTACCCGCTCATCGGGCGCACCGATGGCAACCGGTCCGCCTGGCCATCGGCCTTTAGCCCTCCTCATCGGCGCCGACGACGCCCAAGAGCACCCGTCAGATCAGTGCGCAACCTCCACGAAGCGGCATTCGCGGATGACCGTGACATTGACCTCCCCCGGGTACTGGAGCTCGCGCTCGATCTCGTGGGCGATGTCCCTGGCGAGCTTTGCAGCGACCTTGTCGTTGACCTTCTCGGCGTCAACCAGCACCCGGATTTCTCGGCCCGCCTGGATGGCATAGGCCCGGTCCACACCCTCATGGCTGCGGGCGAGGCTTTCCAGGCGTTCGAGCCGCTTGATGTAGCGTTCGAGCGTTTCCCTGCGGGCGCCCGGCCGGCTGGCGCTCATCGCATCGGCTGCAATGATCAGGCCGGTGTAGAGCGAGGTGGCCTCGGCGTCCTCGTGGTGGGCGGCGATGGCGTTGAGGACTTCTTCAGGCTCGCCTATCCGGCGCGCCTCTTCGGCGCCCAGCAGTGCGTGGGAGCCTTCCTGCTCCTGGTCGAGCGCCTTGCCGATGTCGTGCAACAGGCCGCAGCGCTTGGCGAGCTGCACGTTGAGGCCGAGCTCGCCTGCCATGATGCCGGCCAGCCGGCCGACCTCCAGGGAGTGCTCAAGAACGCTCTGGCCGAAGCTGGTGCGGAACTTCAGCCGCCCAAGGAGCTTCCTGAGCCCTTCGGGGACGTTCGACAGGCCCAGCTCGTAGCAGGCCTCGTCGCCGGCCTCGGCGATCATGCGCTGCACGTCGTTCCACGCCTTCTCTGAGACCTCCTCGATCCTGCCCGGATGGATGCGCCCGTCGGCGATGAGCTGTTCCATGGACAGCCGCGCGGCCTCGCGCCGCACGCTGTCGAAGCTGCTCAGGACCACCACGCCCGGGGTGTCGTCCACGATCACGTCCACGCCCGTGGCCTTCTCAAAGGCGCGGATGTTGCGGCCCTCGCGCCCGATGATGCGGCCCTTGAGCTCGTCATTGGGCAGCTCGACCGTGCAGACGGTGGCCTCGCCCGTGCTGTCGGCCGCGCAACGCTGCAAGGCATCCACCAGGATCGCCTTTGCCTTGCGGTCCGCCGTCTCCTTGGCGCGTGCCAGCCTCTCGCCCACCATCTCCGCGCAGTCCTGCTCGACCTCCTGCTCCAGGCGCTCCAGCAGGATGCGGCGGGCGTCCTCCTGGGACAAGCCGCTGATGCGATGGAGCTCCTCTCTCTGTTGGGCAACAAGCCCCTGCGCCTCGGCCTCCTGCTGGGCCAGGCAGCGACGGTTCTCCGCCAGGCTCTTCTCGGCAGTCTCCAGGTAACGTTCCTTCTTGGCAAGCAGCTCCTGCTTTTTGTCGAGCCCGTCCTCGCGCTTGTCCAGGCGCCGCTCTGT
>CAYYNS010000084.1:0-4167 GCA_964473085.1 uncultured candidatus Brocadiaceae bacterium | reverse complement strand
AACTGCAAGCGGTGGTAGCAAAGTGTGCCTCCCGCTCCCACTGGGAGCCAGCGGCTGAACGGCCGGCCGGGAGCTCAGAGGCTCCTACAGAAGGACGGTTACGATGGAGAGCTTCCGCACCCTGCGCGGTGTTCTGGCCACCCGCGCGGCAGGACAACAGCCCGACCCGAAAGCAGCCTCAGACGTCAGGAATCCCAGCCCCCCACTGCGACCACAACAGAGCGCAGGCAGATTGCCCACGAACGCGCAATGCAGCCCCACATCCTGTGCACACCGGATACGCAGAGACGGCATTCCGCTAGCAACCCCGCTCGACTCAGAGGCCAGACAGCTCAAAATGGTCTCACACGGCACGCACATCGTCAGCGATGTGGGTGGAGAGGCTGAAATCCCGAAATATTCGTCACTGGCTCGATCGTTTTGCATGCGTCGGACAGGCCTGCCGGAGGCTGCGCGCAGCCTCCCCGCCGGACCGCCTCGCGGCCCAGTCGCTCCAGCCTGCATATTCGTCCGCTGCGTGGCCCCTTTCCGCCTCCCATGAACCTCAGCACGGCAGCCCAGCCACACTGAGGCGCCGCAACACAAGCCCCGGGGCGGAACACGGGCAGAAAGGCGCTACAGCGGGTTATCAAAGAACGCTCCGCCACTTACCGGGGCCGCTTACTATAGATTCGATTATCGCCTGCGCCGCAGTTATTGTCAAGTCGCTTCTCGCAGGGCCGGCCGAGGGCACTGATTCCTGGACGCCGGTGGGACGTTTTCGGACGGCCTTTTTCGCGCCGCAACGGCTTTCCTTCAAAGCAGTTACGCCATCTGGCCGCTTTCCCCGATTGAACCCCCACTCGCCCCCCACGGGTCAAGCGGTCAGGCCGCAAGCCAGAAGAGCATCAGGGAGCAGGTACAAAAAAACCCGGCGATGACCTACTTTCTCGGCCCGCAGGCCAATATCATCGGCGCGAGAGGCTTAACGGCCGTGTTCGGGATGGGAACGGGTGTTTCCCTCTCGCTATGATCACCGGGAATAGGGAAGCCTCCAGCCGGCGCACCGACGCATTAGTGCAAAGGACGTGCGCAGCTTGAGGGCGCAAAAGGCATGAATAGGAGTGCGCCAGGGAGGCTAACTCCAGTCGCATGGAGAGCAAAGGGTGTCAGCTTTTCGGCGGATTAGTGCCGGTCAGCTGAGCGCCTTTATATATACGCGCTTACACCTCCGGCCTATCGACCTCTTAGTCTTAGAGGTGCCTTATTCCCTCTAGGGGACCGGACAGTTCATCTTGGGGCTGGCTTCCCGCTTAGATGCTTTCAGCGGTTATCCAATCCGAACATGGCTACCCAGCGGTGCCCTTAGCAGGACAACTGGCACACCAGAGGTTCGTCCTTCCCAATCCTCTCGTACTAGGGAAAGCTTCCCTCAACTGTCCAACGCCCACGGCAGATAGGGACCGACCTGGCTCACGCCGGTCTAAACCCAGCTCGCGTACCGCTTTAATCCGTGAACTCCGGAACCCTTGGGACCTTCTCCAGCCCCAGGATGCGATGGGCCGACATCGAGGTGCCAAACCTGCCCGTCGCTATGAGCGCTCGGGGCAGATCAGCCTGTTATCCCCGGGGTACCTTTTGTCTGTTGAGCGACGGCCCTTCCACACAGAACCGCCGGATCACTAAGCCCTGCTTTCACATCTGCTCGACCTATCAGTCTCGCAGTTAGGCTCCCTTATGCCTTTGCGCTCGCCGTGCGATTGCCAACCGCACTGAGGGAGCCTTTGGACTCCTCCGTTACCCTTTAGGAGGAGACCGCCCCAGTCAAACTGCCCGCATAACACTGTCCACCGCCCGGCTTCACGGGACGGCGTTAGGAGGCTAGCAATACAAGGGTGGTATTTCACCGGTGGCTCCACCCCACCTGGCGGCGGGGCTTCAAAGCCTCCCACCTATCCTACACATGCATTGCCAGAATCCAGTGTCATGCTACAGTAAAGGTCCACGGGGTCTTTCCGTCTTGCCGCGGGTACGTGGTATCTGCGCCACGACTGCAGTTTCGCCGAGTCCGCCGTTGAGACAGTGCCCGAGTCGTTACGCGGTTCATGCGCGTCACCAGTTAGGTGACAAGGAACTTCGCTACCTTAGGACCCTCATAGTTAGGGCCGCTATTCACCAGAGCTTAGGTCGTGAGCTTCTCCGCCTTGCGGCGGATAACCCTCTCCCTTGACTTTCTGGCATTGAGCACGCGTCGGTCTGTATACGGTGGCTGTTCGCCTTTGCACAGACCTGTGTTTTTAGTAAACAGTCGCCCGGGCCATTTCTCTGCGACCTCCTGAAGCACCGTGAAGCGCTCCCGGAGGCGGTCCATTTTCCTAAGTTACGGACCCAATTTGCCGAGTTCCTTAACGGCGGTTCTCTCGAGCGCCTTAGGATTCTCTCCTCACCCACCTGTGTCGGTTTAGGGTACGGACGCAAATAGCCCCTGCCGGACGTTTTTCTCGGAGGCCTGTACGACCGCTAGCGGGCTTACGCCCTCGCGGCCATGTCTACTGGACCCCGCGGTCTACCAGGCCCCGTCGGCCCGGCAGTCTTGATCGGCTACCAGCGGCGCAGGAATATTAACCTGCTGTCCATCGGTTACGCCTTTCGGCCTCGCCTTAGGATCCGCCTAACCCTGGGAGGAATGACCTTGCCCAGGAACCCTTAGGTTTTCGGCGAAGAGGATTCTCACCTCTATTATCGCTACTCGTGCCGGCATTCTCACCTGTATGCGGTCCAGCGCTCCTTGCGGTACGCCTTCAACCCTGCATACAGCGCTCCCCTACCAATCCCGCTGCGGCGCGTGGCCGCTTCGAGATTCCGCAGCTTCGGTAGTACGCTTGAGTCCCGATCATTTTCGGCGCAGAAAAGCTCGGCCAGTAAGGAGTTACCCACTTTTTAAATGATGGCTCCTTCTAAGCCAACATCCTGGCTGTCTGCGCTTTTCCACTTCCTTTGTCACTTAGCGCACTTTAGGGACCTTAGCTGGCGGTCTGGGCTGTTCCCCTCGCGACTGAGAAGCTTATCCCCCCCAGTCTGACTCCCGTGATACGGGCACGCGGTATTCGGAGTTTGATTCGAATGGGTAGCCTGGTGGGCCCCCGAATCGATTCAGTGCTCTACCCCCGCGGCCTAATGACACGAGGCTAGCCCTAAAGCTATTTCGGGGAGAACGAGATATCACCGGGTTTGATTAGTCTTTTGCTCCTACACACAGCTCATCGGACAGTTTTTCAACACTGTGCCGTCCGGGCCTCCACGGCCTGTTACGGCCGCTTCACCCTGGCCATGTGTAGTTCACCCGGCTTCGCGTCTATCCCGTGCCACCGGGGTCGCCCGGTTAGGACTTGGTTTCCCTGCGGCTCCGTGCCAGAGGCACTTAACCTGAAGGCGACACAGGATAACTCGCCGGCTCATGCTCCAAAAGGCACGCCGTCACACGGGACATGCGCATTCGCGCCGTCCACAGTGCTTCGACAGCTTGTAGGTACAAGGTTTCAGGTTCTTTTCACTTCCCTACGAGGATTCTTTTCATCTTTCGCTCGCGCTACTCGTGCGCTATCGGTCACCAACGAGTACTTAGCCTTGGAAGGTGGGCCTCCCTGATTCACGCCGGGTTCCTCGTGTCCGACGCTACTTGGGGACACACCGGCCCGGACCTCGGCCTTTCTCCTACAGGGCTATCACCTTCTGTGGCCGGGCTTTCCAGTCCCGTTTCGATAGGCCTACTATCCGGACGCTACGGTGGCCCCGCAACCCCGGGCTCGTCCGAAGACGTGCCCGGTTTAGGCTGGTCCCCTTTCGCTCGCCGCTACTAGGGGAGTCGCGGTTGCTTTCTGTTCCTGGGGCTACTGAGATGTTTCACTTCGCCCCGTTGCCTTCCGCGCTCTATCCTCCGCCCAGAAGGCGGACCTTGGAGCGCGGATGATGCCGCTTTCGCGGCACCGGGTTACCCCATTCGGAGATCCCGGGATCTGGGCCTGATTGGCGGCTTCCCCGGGCTTATCGCAGCCTTCCACGTCCTTCATCGTCTGTTGGTGCCTAGACATCCACCTTGCACCCTTGGTAGCTTGACACCCGAGGCGCTCTCCTCAACGAATGCGTCAGCCTACCACTGGCGCAACTCCTATTCACATTTCAAAGAGC
>CAYYNS010000083.1:5032-7387 GCA_964473085.1 uncultured candidatus Brocadiaceae bacterium | reverse complement strand
CCTGAGCCCTTCGATCTCCCCAGAGCCACCGGCGGCGAACGACGGGTTTTCGAACAGCCGGCGAGCGGCCGCCCGCGCGCTTTCGGCGAGCGTGGCCTCCCGTGCCATCGCCCTCACAGATCCCCGCCCTGGCGCGTAGAGCGTCGCGAACACGGTCGCGCCCAGCGCTTGCGTGCACAGGTCCGATGCGCCGGCAGGCGCAGGCAGGGGTCGGCCGGCCTTCAGGGCGTCCAGGCCCTCGAGGAGCAGGTGCAGCAGGACCGTTCGATCGGCGTCCGTAAGCACCAGCGGCACGTCGCCCAGCGCGGTCGGGGGCAGCAGTGAGGAACCGGCCGGCTCGGCTTGCGGCGCCTCTGGCCGCTCGGCCCCCACGCGGCCCCAGCACAGGGCCACCACGACGGGCGCCAGTAGCACCACCAGCACGAACAGCGGGGCGATCTCCCGTCGTAGTGTCTGCCTGGTTTGCTCGTTCATGTGCTGCGGACAATCGTCTTCAGGGTGCGCTCAGCCGCCGTGGCGCGCGCCCCGACGGCTGCGGTACCACTCCACAGTGCGGCGAAGCCCTTCTTTGAGTTCCGTGCGCGGCTCGTAGCCCAGCACCTCCCGCGCGCGGCTGATGTCAGCCTCCGAGTGCAGCACGTCGCCGGGCCGACTCGGGGCGTAGATCGGCTCAGCCGCCACTCCAACGATCTCGGACAGCAGGCGAAGGAGCTCGTTGAGCGTGCAGCGCGAGCCGCAGCCGATGTTCATGACCATGCTGGAGGCCCCCCCGACGCGGGCAGCCAGCAGGTTCGCCTCCACGACGTTGTCCACGTAGGTGAAGTCGCGCGACTGCTGGCCGTCACCATACACCGTGGGCCTTGAGCCTTCCAGAAGAGACTTGATGAAAAGGGGCACCACGGCGGCATACTGGCTGTTGGGGTCCTGCCGCGGGCCGAAGACGTTGAAGTACCGCAGCGACACGGCCTGGATGCCGAACAGCTTGGCGTATGCCTGACAGTAGAGCTCGCCTGCGAGCTTGCTGACGGCGTAAGGGCTTTTGGGCTCCGGGGGCATGTCTTCCCGCTTCGGAAGGGCAGGCGCGTCCCCGTAAACGGAGCTGCTTGAGGCGAACACGACCCGCCGCACGCCACAGCGGCGCGCGGCCTCCAGCGTTTGGAGGGTGCCCTCGACGTTCGCCCTGTTGGTGGACAGGGGGTCCTCGACGCTCCTGGGCACGCTGGCCAGGGCCGCCTGGTGGAAGACTGCCTCGGCTCCCGACGACACCCGCTGCAGCAGGCGTGCGTCACAAACGTCGCCTTCGAAGAACTCGATCCGCCCCTCTACTTCTTCCAGGTTCTCTCTGTGGCCGGTGGCGAGGTTGTCTACGACCCTGACCGGGTGGCCGTCGCGCACGAGCCGGCAGACGATGTGAGAGCCGATGAATCCCGCGCCTCCGGTCACCACGTAGCAGGCCACGTGCGGTGCCTTTCTGTCTTTTGGGTTTACGGGCGCCCCTCCGGGGAAGGCGACACTGGCAGTGACGAGGAGAGTGTAATCGAGGTGCTGGAGCCGCGCAACCTGCGTGCGCTCAAATCCTGCGTCGGCTTGACACGTCCGAACCCGTTCACCTATAATGCGCGGCGTCGCTATTTGACAAAGTCTGATCTCTGCCAGACGCATCAGAATTTACACACATGCCATCGGACAAGGGGCGGGTAAACCCAGGGGAGGGAGGACGCCGAAGCTCACGCGGACACCGGAAAACGGGACGGGACAAGGGTCGGTCTGACGCAGAGGCCGATCCGGTCTGCGGAGCGGGGCGCTCCGACTCTGGGGGCTCCGACGGGCTGGACGTGAGGGTTGAGCGGGAACGTCTGGCTACCCGGCGTCGGGTGTTCGGCCTTGTGGTTGCAGCGCTGGCGATAGCCTCTTTTTTGTTCGTCCTGACCACGCTCAGGAGGAGTCGGCCCGAGGGCGTCGTGTCGCTGGCGACGGGCGTGCGCTACACGGTGAAGATCGGTGAGGTGTCTTCTGCCCACAGGCAGGCCGCCGAAGCGATGCTTACCCACCCTGGCCTGGTGGCGGTCGCCCGGGGCCATGAGTTGTTCCTCCAGGAGATGCGGGGTGGCAAGATCGCGCTCTGTGCAGGGTCCTTCGAATCCGGGGACTGCATAGAGGCAAGACAGCTATTGAGCGGCCTGAGAAGTTACACCGAGGGTGGGCGGCGCGCTTTCGCCTCGGCAGTCATCTGGATGTATACGCCATCAAAGACGCAGTAGCCGGCGACCGTCCCAGAGCTGGCCGATACTGAGGAGAACGAGGGGATCATGTCCATCCACAAGAGCCTCAAGGTGAAGGGCAAGCAGGCGCGGG
>CAYYNS010000083.1:0-5022 GCA_964473085.1 uncultured candidatus Brocadiaceae bacterium | reverse complement strand
GCCGGATAGCGCCGCGCGTCGGCGACTTTGGAGGGCGCAGCAGGCATCGGGCGTAATAACAGACTGTTGGTCCAGGTGTTCTATGAATCTTGACATGAGTTCTTCTCTCTGCGTGCTCTGTGTTCTCTGCCGTGAATGTTGGTGAATAATGTGGGCTAAGGAGAATCAGGGGATCATGTCCATCCACAAGAGCCTCAAGGTGAAGGGCAAGCACGTGCGGGCGCGCAACGTGCTTTCGCGCGAGGAACGGCTGGCGCGCCTCAAGACGCAGGACCGCTGGTCGGAGGGCCGGTCGGTCTTCGGCTTGCCCAAGGTGCGGGTCGAGACGGTGGCTCCGCGCAAACGCGCAAAGGAAGAGAAGGCCGCAAAAGCCCCCGAGACGGCCCCTGCGCTGGCCCCGACCGAGGCTGAGCAGAAGCCGGTCGAGAAGCAGTAGGCCTCCCGCCTTGCCCCTCATCCTGCCGAAGGAATAGCACGTGGATGCCTCCAAGCTGATCGCTGACCGAATGGCCAGGGTGGATTCCTCCGGCATCCGCAAGGTCTTTGACCTGGCCGGGACCATGCCGAATCCCATCAACCTGAGCATCGGCGAGCCGGACTTCGAGATGCCCGAGCCCGTCAAGGCAAGGGCCATCCAGGCCATCGCTGGCGGCCACAACCGCTACACGGTCACCCAGGGCATCGAGGAGCTGCGCAGGCAGGTCCTCGCCGTCGAGAGGGACAGGACGGGCATCCGTCACAGCGCCGTCCTTATCACCAGCGGAGTGTCCGGCGGACTGCTGCTGGCTTTTATGGCGCTGGTAAACCCGGGCGACGAGGTGATCGTGCCCGATCCTTACTTCGTCATGTACAAGCACCTTTGCCGCCTGTTGGGTGGAAAGCCGCTCTACGTGGACACCTACCCGGACTTTCAGCTCACCGTGGAGCGCCTGGAGGCAGCGGGTGCCGGGCGGGGGAAGATCCTTTTGCTCAATAGTCCCAACAACCCGACCGGCCAGGTGATTCCAGACCGGGAGCTCGAGCGGATCGCCCGGTGGGCGCAGGCCAGCGGCGTCTTCATCATCACCGACGAGATCTACAGCGCGTTCGCCTACGACGGTCCCTGCGCGAGCGTGGCGCGCTACAGCGAGGACGTGCTGCTGCTGAACGGCTTCTCTAAGTCGAGCGCGATGACGGGCTGGCGGCTGGGCTACGCGATAGGGCCGGACCGGATCATCGCGGAGATGACCAAGCTTCAGCAGTTCAGTTTCGTGTGCGCGCCGTCGGTTGCCCAGCAGGCCGCCCTGGCCGCGCTGTCGGTAGACGTGCGGCCCTACATCGAGGCCTACGGGGTCAAGCGGGACCTGACCTATGAGGGGCTGAGGCACAAGTTCGAGCTGCCCAGGCCGCAGGGGGCTTTCTACGCCTTCGTGCGGGCGCCGAACGACGACGGCGATGCGTTCGTGCAGGAGGCGATCAAGCACGGTTGCCTGATCATCCCGGGGAGCGTCTTCAGCGAGAAAAGGAGCCACTTCCGGCTGTCCTTTGCCGCCGAAGATGAGGCGATCAGGGCAGGCACGCAGCTCCTGTGCTCTCTGGCCTGAGCCGGGCTATTTGATGCCGTACTTGGCGAGCTTACGGTACATGGTGGCGCGGCTCAGCCCGAGCTTGCGCGCCGCGCGGCTTACGTTCCCCGGGTATTTGCGCACGGCCTCCAGGATCGCCTTGCGTTCTACCTCCTCCAGAGGCAGGACGTCCTGTGGCTCTTGCGCAGGCTGGGCCGGGGGCCGCAGCGCCGTGTGAACCGTCTCCAGGGCTTCCTCCACGGCAAGCCTGGGTGGCTCGGCGCTCTCTAGGCACTCACGGATGTGTTCCGGCAGCAGGTCGGCGCTGATCGTGTCGGCGGTGGCCAGCACCACGATGCGCTCGATCGTGTTGCGCAGATCGCGCACGTTGCCCGGCCACCCGTAGCAAAGCAGCATCCGCATGGCATCCGGCGAGAAATCCCAGAAGTACTTGTTGTGCTTCTCGCCGTAGAATTCCAGGAAGTGCTGGGCCAGCACGGGTATGTCTTCCGGGCGCTCGCGCAGGGGCGGGATGTGGATGGGCACGACGTTGAGCCGGTAGTAGAGGTCCTCGCGCAGCCGGCCGGCGCGTATCTGTTCTATCGGATCGCGGTTAGTAGCGGCGATCACCCGGGTGTCCACCTGGATGTGTTCTGAGCCGCCCACGCGCGTGAAGTTGCGCTCTTCCAGGAAGCGCAATAGTTTTGATTGGAGCCCCACATCCATCTCGCAGATTTCGTCCAAAAATAGCGTGCCCATGTGCGCCTGCTCGCAGCGCCCGATGCGACGCCTGTCGGCGCCCGTGAAGGCGCCTTTTTCGTGGCCGAACAGCTCGCTCTCCAGCAGGTCTTTGGGGATGGCGGCGCAATCCACGCAGATGATCCTGCCGGTCTCCTTGCGGGGGCTCAACTCGTGGATGGTGTGGGCCACCAGCTCCTTGCCTGTGCCGCTTTCCCCGGACAAAAGCACCGAGGCGTCGGTCCTGGCGACCTTCGAGACGCGGTCGTAAACCTCCTGCAGCGCAGCGCTGACTCCGACCAGCCGCGCGCCGAACTTGCCCCGGCGCTGGTAGGCCTCTTCCAACTGGTCCACCTCGACCAGCATCCGGTGGTCGTCGGCCGCCTTGCGCAGGATCGAAGGCAGCCTGCGGGCAACCTCCACGCGGTCCACCACGTCGTAAGCCCCGGCCTTCACGCACCGCACCACGGTCTCGACGTGCGGTTCATCGAGGATGACCACCACCGGCATGCGGTAGTGGCGGCCCTGGAGCTCGCCCAGGAGGCTGCCCTTGCCGGCTGCGTGCGCGGCATCCATGGCGACGGCGTCCGGCATGGCCTCCGCAAGGCACCCCATGAGCGCCTCGCGCGAGCCGCAACAGGTAACCTCGAACTCCGCTCCCAGGGCCTCCCCCAACCAGCCGCCCTTGCACAGAGCCGAGCCTATCGCGTAGAGCCGTATCGGTCTGTGTTCTGTCGCCTTGTCCATGCGTCCAGGATGTGGCAAAAGACCCGAAGGGATATGACCCACTCCCCGGCTCAAGTGTCGGAGGACGGCGGCCTGAAGCAGCCCTGCGCCTCAGCCTGCAGCCCCCTGGCTCAAGAGCCGCTCGGCCTCGGATTCCGACGCTGCGACTTGAAACACCCGCGTCAGCCGGGTCAGCTCGAGCACGGATCGTATGAGCTCGGGGACCTCTGTGAGGTACAGGTCACCGCCCATTGCCACACAGCGTCTCAAGCACCCGACCAGAACGCCCAGCCCCGCGCTGTCTACGAACTCCAGGTCCCTGAGGTTCAGCACGAGCCTGAAGCGCCCGCTGGCGATGAGGCTGTGCAGCCCGGCCTTGGTCTCCGCCGCTGTGGCCCCATCCAGCCGGCCGCAGATCTCCACGGCGGTCGCGCTGTTTAGCTGCCGCACGTTCCTGATCAATGAACCATCCCTCAGGGGAGCCTGGACGGGCAACGGTCCTGCCAGCACCCATATGGTAACTTCGGCCCGCTCGGTTTGTCAACGTGGCCGTTCGGGAACGATGTCTTCGGAGGCGTTCGCCTTGCCTGCGCGGGTTTGCCGTGTTAGTGTAGTGGCCGGTCGGATCGGAGGCGCAGCCGCGGCTGACCAGCACACCGGGGTAGCGCGCTCAATGGACATACCGGGCGCAGAACCGCTCGGGCAGAGCCTCCAGACGGTGCAGTTGATCATCGGCCTGGGGGTCCTGGTGCTCGTTGTGGTGGGCATGGTCCTTTACCTGCGGTGGAGGCTTCCCCGCGCGGGCCAGTCTCCCCCTCAGCCGGCTCGTAGGGGCAAGGAGGACCAGGGAGAGCGGGGCTGAGCTTCGCCTCCCTGCTGGCCTCCTCCAGCACGTCTGTTGTCGTTGCATCCCAGCGCGCCTATAATTCATGTTGATCTTAGCACAAGGGGCACGTATGCGCGGGGCCGGACTGAGCCGAAGGCGTTTGCTGCAACTGGCCGCCGTGGGCGCGGCGGCTGCCGCCTTGCCGGTTGCGGAGCGCGCCGCCGGGGCCGCCGACGAGGCGGCACAGGAAGCCTCGCAGCTCAGTGACCATGAAGCGCTTGCCTACGAGAAGCTCAGCGGCCTGAGGGTCCGCTGCAAGCTGTGCCCGCGCGAGTGCACCGTGCCCAACGGCCAGCGCGGCCACTGCCGCGTGCGCCGGAACCAGGGCGGCGTCTACAGGACGCTCGTCTATGCGCGCCCCTGCGCCCTGCAGAAAGACCCGATCGAGAAAAAGCCGCTCTTCCACTTCCTCCCCGGCACCTATGCCTTCTCGATAGCGACCGCTGGGTGCAACGTCGAGTGCCAGTTCTGCCAGAACTGGCGCATCAGCCAGTTCCCGCCGGAAGAGGTGGAGTCCACCTACTGCCCGCCTGACGCCGTTGCAGAGCTTGCCGTGAGGTCGGATTGCCGCACGATCGCCTACACCTACAGCGAGCCTGTGGTCTTCTACGAGTACATGCTCGACTGCGCCCGCGAGGGCAACAAAAAGGGTGTGCGCAGCGTCATGATCAGCAACGGCTACATCAACCCGGAACCGATGAGGGCGCTGTGCGAGGAGCTGGCGGCAGTGAAGGTGGACCTGAAGGCCTTTACGGACGATTTCTATCGCGACACTGTGCGGGGCGACCTCCAGGGCGTCCTGGAGACCCTGAAGTTGCTGAAAGAACTGGGCATGCACAACGAGATTGTGGTGCTGCTCATCCCGGGGCTCAACGACGCGGAGGACGAGGTCCGGAAGATGTCTGACTGGGTGGTGCAGAACCTGGGCCGGGACGTACCGATGCACTTCACCCGCTTCCGCCCCGCCTACAAGATGACGAACCTTGAGCCGACGCCAGTGCGCACGCTGGAGCGGGCGCGCCAGGCGGCCGTCGGCCAGGGCGTGCACTATGCCTACGTGGGAAACGTGCCGGGCCACCAGTACGAGCACACCTTCTGCCACCAGTGCGGCAAGAAGGTGATCGGCCG
>CAYYNS010000082.1:0-7395 GCA_964473085.1 uncultured candidatus Brocadiaceae bacterium | reverse complement strand
TTCGCTTGCGGCACTTGTGCCGCCGGATGCCCTGTCACCGAGGTGGACCCGGACTATAACCCGAGGAAGATCGTTCGCCAGATCCTGTTCGGCATGCGCGATGAGGTACTGTCGTCGCCTCGTATCTGGTACTGCCTGGTGTGCTACCGCTGCTACTCGCGATGCCCGCAGAAAGTGAACTTCACGGACGTCATGCGCGCGCTGCGCTATCTGGCCATAAAGGGCCGCTACGCGCCGAGCGACGCACTGAGGCGCGTCGAGGAGATTGATCGGTTCGCGCAGACCCTGCGCCACGACCTCATACAGTACGGCTTCGAGAAGCGGGTGGAGCTCCTTGAGGCCTTCCGAAACAAGGTGCAGGAGCACCTGGAGGGCATGAACGGATGAGCACTGAGGTCAAGGGCTTCAAGGACCTGGTCGTAGAGGTTCAGGAGAAGGGCATCTGCGGCAAGTGCGGCGGGTGTCTCGCTTTCTGCTCGGCGGGCGAGTTCAATGCCCTACGCGCTGGCGACGACGGCACACCCATCATGGTGGACGAGTCGAAGTGTCTGCGATGTGGCATCTGCTACCTCATCTGCCCGCAGATCAAGGTGCTCGACCAGGAGCTGCGCCAGAAGACCGGCTGGAAGGCCCCGATAGGGTCGTATCGGAGACTCATCTCTGCCAGGGCCCACTCGGCCAGGATCAGGCGCGTGGCCACCGACGGCGGCGTTGTGACCGCGCTGCTGACCCATGCCCTGACCAAGCACCTGATCGACGCAGCGATCGTGGCGCGCAGGGTCGGCCTTCTGTCTCGGGAACCCATGGTGGCTACCAGCACCGACGACCTCATCCGGGCGGCCGGATCGCACTTCGAGGAGTCCTACACCGTCCAGGCGGTAGGGCGGCAGTATACCACCTTTTGCCCGAGCGTGCGGGAAGTCAAGTCACTTGGTAAACGAGACCTCCACAAAATCGCCCTTGTGGGCACGCCCTGCCAGATATCCACGATGAAAAAGATGCAGCTCCTCAACGTCGTTCCGGCTGATGCCGTCGCCCTGACCATCGGGCTGTTCTGCATGGAGAACTTTTCCTTCGACGCGAGGACTCGGCTGGCGCTTGAGAAGAAGCTGCCTGTCAAGCTGGGCCAGATTCACAAGTTGAACATCAAGGACGATGTCATCGTTACGACCGCGAAGAAGGAAACCCTACACATCCCCTTTGACGTCATGGATGAGTTTGCGCGGCCGGCCTGCTTCGCCTGCACGGATTTCGCTAACGAGTACGCGGACATCTCGTGCGGAGGCGTCGGCTCGCCCGACGGATATACCACCACCATCCTCCGCAGCACGGCGGGTGAGGCGCTTTACAACCGTGCGAAGCAGAGCGGTGTGATCGAAGAGCTCGCCTATCCAAGCCACAACGAGCGCCGAAACGCCAGCACGCAGATCATGGCCAAGATCGTCGCGTTCACCCAGCGCAAACAGGTCCGGGCCGCCAGGAAGACTGGAGCATGAAGGTGCACAAGCGAGCACTTGTCATCGGCGGCGGGATTGCCGGCATCCAGGCCTCGCTCGACCTGGCCGAGGCCGGAGCAGAGGTCTTTCTGGTCGAGCGGGGGCCGAGCATCGGCGGGCGCATGGCCCAGCTTGACAAGACCTTCCCCACGAACGACTGCGCGATGTGCATCCTTTCGCCGAAGCTGGTGGAGGTTAGCAAGCACCCCAATATCAGGCTTCTTACCTGCACCGAACTGCTCATGCTAGAAGGGGAGGCCCCACGGTTCACGGCACGTGTTCGAAGATATCCACGCTACGTGGACGAGGCCAAGTGCACGGGCTGCGGCATCTGCACTACGAAGTGCCCCGTGCGGCTGCCCGATCCCTACAACAAGGGGCTGAGCGACACACGGTGCATTCGCATTCCCTTCCCCCAAGCTGTCCCGGCGGTGCCGATCATAGAGGCCACCCGCTGCCTCTACCACACCCGAGGCAGGTGCGGTGTCTGCAAGAAGCTCTGCCAGGCGGATGCCATTGACTACGATCAGAAACCCCAGGACCTGGAAATCGAGGTCGCAGCGGCGATCCTTGCCCTCGGTTCCGATGAGTTCGACGCTACCCTCAAGGACGAGTACGGCTACCACACCTTCCCGAACGTGGTTACGAGCATCGAACTGGAACGGTTCTTGAGCGCCTCTGGCCCCACCCAGGGCCACGTGCGGCGTCCATCCGATGGAAAGGAGCCGCAGCGGGTTGCCTTCCTCCAATGCGTCGGCTCCCGCGACATGCAAATCGGCAACGATTACTGTTCCGCCGTCTGCTGCATGCAGGCCGCAAAGGACTCCATCATCCTCACGGAGCACCTCCGTGGCGTCGAGAGCACGGTCTTCTGCATGGACGTTCGGGCCTACGGAAAGGGCTTCGACCGGTTTGTGGAACGTGCCAAGCAAGAACACGGTGTGCGCTTCCTGCGTGCCCGCGTTTCTTCCGTGGAAGTGGATCCAGAGACTGAGGATCTGCGGGTGCGCTACAACGCCGACGACGGCGCCATCCACGAGGAGACCTTCGGTCTGCTGGTGCTTTCCGTGGGGCTCTGTTCGACGCAACCTGTGCGCGACGTCATGCGGCGTCTTGGTTTGCGCACTGACGAGCATGGATTCGTGAGCACCTCTGTGTTCCGCCCGCTCGAGAGTTCGCGCCGCGGCGTGTTCGTTTGCGGCACAGCATCCGGCCCGAAGGACATCCCGGAGTCCGTTATTCAGGCGAGCGGCGCAAGCTCCGCCGCGCTTGCGATGATGGGCGGTTTCGAGGCGAAGCAGACCGAGCTGGAGCTTCCCGAGGCGACCGACCTTCGCGGCGAGCCGACGCGCATCGGGGTTTTCGTCTGCCGCTGCGGCATCAACATCGCCTCCACGGTGGACGTGCCAGATGTCGTCCGGTACGCATCCACGCTGCCGAAGGTTGTCCACGCGCAGGAGTTCCTTTTCGCCTGCGCAAAGGACTCACAGAAAGTGATTGCCGAGGCGATCGAGGAGAAGAAACTGACCCGCGTCAGTGTTGCTGCCTGTACGCCGCGCACGCACGAACCCCTGTTCCAGGCCACCCTCGAGGCAAGCGGGCTGAACCCGTACCTGTTCGAGTTCGCAAACATCCGCGAGCAGTGCTCGTGGGTCCATCAAGGCGCACCGCAGGAGGCCAACCAGAAGGCGAAGGAACTCGTTCGCATGGCCGTCGCAAAAGCGGCCAGTCTGGAGCCCCTGAACAAAAGCAAGCTGTCCGTGGACCACTGCGCCCTGGTCATCGGCGGAGGGGTCGCGGGTCTTACAGCCGCGCTCGATCTGGCGGCCCAGGGCTATCCCGTCCACGTGGTCGAGCGTGACTCCGAGCTCGGCGGAAACATTCGCAAGATCCACAGGGTTCTGGGCGGAGAGAAAACCGACGCTTTCCTCGATGACCTCATTGAGAAAGTCAGATCCAACGACCGAATCACCGTCCATCTGGGGAAGACCGTACAGAAGATCTCCGGCTATGTTGGCAACTTCAAGACACAACTTACTGGCGAGGACCAGGAGATTGAACATGGAGTGGTGATCGTCGCTACGGGTGCAAAGGAACATGTTCCGACCCAGTACCTCTATGGCACGGACAACAGGGTGATGACCCAGACGGAGTTCGAGGGCTTCCTGGCCGAGGCCGACCGGGCCAGGCTCAAGGGGCTCAAGGCAGTCGTGATGATCCAGTGCGTGGGCTCGCGCGATGATGACCACCCCTACTGCAGCCGGATCTGTTGCGGCACGGCGGTCAAGAATGCCCTTCACTTGAAGGAGCTCAATCCCAAAGTTCGGGTCTACGTGCTGTGCCGCGACGTGCGGGTCTACGGGCTGAACGAGCGGTGGTACCGAAAGGCCCGGGAAAAAGGGGTAGTGTTCGTCCGCTACGACGAGGCAAGCAAGCCAACCGCTACGAACAAGAACGGGCGGCTCGTCGTAGAAACCAAAGATAGCATATTGGCGCGATCCCTGGCATTAGACGCTGACCTGCTGGTGCTCAGCACCGGCATCGAGCCGAACGAAGACAACCGCCAGCTCTCGCAGTTGCTCAAGGTGCCTCTAGATGCTGACGGCTTCTTCCTGGAGGCACATGTCAAGCTGCGGCCTGTGGACTTTGCCACCGAGGGCGTCTTTGTCTGCGGCCTTGCGCACTATCCGAAGGACATCAGCGAGAGCATCGCTCAGGCACGAGCAGCCGCCTCGCGCGCGGCAACCGTCCTTAGCAAATCTGAGATCGAAGCGGAGGGCAAGGTCGCAGCGGTCGACACGTCACGGTGCAGCGGCTGCGGTGAGTGCGTCGAGGTCTGTGCCTATAAGGCGATCGAGCTTGACGTTGTTCGCCGCGTCGCGGTGGTCAACGAGGCCACCTGCAAGGGATGCGGGACCTGTGCGGCCACTTGCCGCGCCGGTGCAATTGACCTGAAGGGCTTCCGCAACGAACAGATCCTCCTGGCCGTCGACGCTATTTGAGGGAATCATGAGCGAGAGCCAGGCCGCACAAGAAACAGCGTTGGAAACGAGCTGGGAACCCAAGATCGTGGCATTCCTGTGCAACTGGTGTTCCTACGCGGGGGCGGACCTGGCGGGCGTGAGCCGCATCCAGTACCCCCATAACATCCGCATCATCCGCGTGCCGTGCTCCGGCAGGATCAATCCCGTGTTCTTGCTGCGGGCTCTGCAGGACGGGGCCGACGGCGTGCTCGTGTCCGGATGCCATCCGGGTGATTGTCACTACATCAGCGGCAATCTGGTCGCCCGCCGGAAGTTCGCGCTCTTCAAAGAGCTTCTCCAATACGCAGGGATCGAGCCGGAGCGGGTGCAGTTCACGTGGGTATCCGCCTCGGAGGGGGGGCGCTTCGCCGCGATCGTTGAGAAGGTCGTCGAAGAGGTCCGCAAGATCGGACCCAATCGGAAACTGGTGAAGGTGCCATGACGGCTAACCACGAGATCGAGGCGCGTCTGCGCGAGACAGCGGGGGAACTGCTGCGCCAGAAGCGTGTGGACCTCTTCCTAGGCTACGAGAAAGCCAGCCTTCCTTTCCGAACGACCCCGCTGTTCCTCACCTCGCCCGACGAGGTGGAGCGCCTGGTTTGGAACCCATTCTGCACTGTCAACCTTGCTGTGTACCTGCCGCGGCTGTTTGCTGCCCCCGCCGATCCCAGGAAGGCGAAGGATCTTTCGCCGCCAACCGTTGGGCTGGTGCTGAAAGGATGCGACACGCGGTCCGTGGTCGCACTGATCCAGGAGCGCCAGGTGCCGCGGGAGAAGCTGGTGCTTGTCGGCGTCGCGTGCCCGGGGATGGTGGATCGCCAAAAAGCAGAGAGGGCGCTGGGCGAGCACGAGGCTCTCGGTGCCGAAGAGGACGCTCAGGGAAACGTCCGTGCCATGATAGATGATGAAATGGAGGTTGCCCTGCCGCGGGAAGAGATCGTCTCGGACGCATGCCTGGAGTGCCGATTCCCTACGCCTTTGATACACGATGTGCTACTCGGTGGGCCGGTTGAACCAAAGGACCGAGACGTGGCACGTCGCCTGACGGCCGAGTTCGAATCAAGAGCCCTTAGCGCCAGGTGGGTGCACCTCCAGGAGACACTCTCCAAGTGCATTCGGTGCAATGCGTGCCGACAGTCGTGCCCCATGTGCTACTGCAAGGAGTGCCTTCTGGATCAGACTCGTCCGAGGTGGGTCGGCGCCAGCACCGACATCTCCGACGTCACGATCTATCACCTGGTGAGAGCATTCCACATGGCAGGCCGCTGTACGGAGTGCGGGGCCTGCGCCAGAGCGTGTCCCATGGGAATAGATACGCGACTGCTGGTGCGAAAGTTGAGCCAGGATGTTGAAGACCTCTACCAGTACCGACCCGGCGAGGCGATTGACACCACCCCGCCGCTGTCGGCCTTTGCCATGGAGGACCCGCAGGACTTCCTGACAGAGCCATAGCCTCTGGCTGCCGCATCCAGCACGGCCAGAGGAGTCCAGCAGGGCTCGAAGGCGTGATGACCGAAAAACAGATTACTCGAACTGACTTGGACAAGCTCCTGGGCTTCTTCCGGGAACGGGGTGCGGTCTACGCGCCGGCAAAGGACGAGGCCGGCGACGTGGCACTCACCGAGGTGGGGCGTGCCGCCTCTGTTGTTCTGGCGTACACGAACTTCCGCCTGTCGCCGAAGGCATTCTTCTTCCCTCAGAATCAGACTCTGCTCCGCTTCAACGATGGGCGAGCCGAGGAAGTAGGTGTGATAGATCGGGCGACGGTTCTGTTTGGCGTGCGACCCTGCGACGCCAGGGCATTGCTGGCGCTCGACCAGGTGTTCCTAGATGGCCACCAAGACGATCCGTACTACGCCGGCCTGCGCGCGAGAACGACAGTAGTGGCGCTCGCGTGCATGCGGCCAGCGTCGAGTTGCTTTTGCACCTCAGTGGGCGGAGGGCCGGGCGACGGAACTGGTTCGGACGTGCTCGCCGTGGCGCTGGAGACGGACCTTCTACTCAGGGCACAGACCCCCAAGGGGGAGGAGCTGCTATCGTTCGCAGCAGACCTGCTTGCTGATGCCATGCCCGCCGCTGTCAAGGAAGCGCAGGAACGAATCCGCGCTGCGGAGAATAAGATCGCCCCCGTAGAGGTCGCCAACAGTGCGGAGCGCCTGCGGAAGGCCTACGATTCGTACGTCTGGGAAACGGCCAGTCAGAAATGTCTTGGATGTGGGACGTGCAGCTTCCTATGTCCCACGTGCCACTGCTTCGACATCACGGATGAGGTCCGGGGGGGGACGGGCAGGCGCGTCAGGACGTGGGACTGCTGCGCCTATGCGCTCTTCACGCTGCAGGCCTCTGGCCACAACCCCAGGCCCACGCCCAAGGAACGGTGGCGGCAGCGGATCATGCACAAGTTCCGATACGCCGTGGAGAACTTCGATCGGCCGTTCTGCATGGGATGCGGCCGCTGCATCCGCAACTGTCCGGTCAGCATGGATCTGCGCACAATGCTCAAGGAGGTTGGACCTTAGACAATGGCAAGGAACCCATACCTTCCGTACTCGGCGCGCATTGACGAGGTTGTGGTCGAAAACGAGGCGCGGGATATCAAGACCTTCCGGCTCGTCTTCGAGGATCCAAGCAGTGCTGCGGAATTCAGGTATCTGCCCGGCCAGTTTGCTGAGCTCTCTTTGCCCGGCGTGGGCGAGGCGCCGTTCGGGATCGCTTCATCGCCAACGGAGGCTGACTATCTCCTCTTCACGATCAAGCGAATGGGACTCTTTACTGCGGAGCTCCACAGCCTTGAGGCCGGAACCGACATCGGCGTGCGGGGTCCGATGGGGAAGCCGTTCCCGTGGGACCAAATGGCTGGCAAGAACCTGCTGATC
>CAYYNS010000081.1:4136-7482 GCA_964473085.1 uncultured candidatus Brocadiaceae bacterium | reverse complement strand
GCAGGCATCCAGCGAAAGATGCCCCCGTCCCTTCGGGTTGCGCCCGAAATCGGCGCCTGCGGCGTCGGGTCTCCTCGCCGTGCCTCTCCCCGGCACATGCTCGTCGCCCCTCCTTGCATCCATCCGATTTCGGGAGCAACGCGGCTCACGCGAGGTCTTGATAGAGGCTCTAAGTCCCCTCGCGCCAGCTTTGCAAGTAGGATCGCTGGCGCTCCGTGAGCACATCAATCTTGATGCCCATGGCCTTGAGCTTGGCGCTTGCCACCCACGAATCCACCTCTTGGGGGACCGGGTAGATGCGCGGCTGGAGCTCGCCCCGGTGCCTGACGGCATACTCGCAGGTGAGGGCCTGAAGCGAAAAGCTCATGTCCATCACGCACGCCGGGTGACCATGTGCGGCAGCCAGGTTGATCAGGCGGCCTTCGCCCAGCAAGTAAAGGCGCCGCCCATCTTCGAGGATGAACGCGTCCACGTTCTCCTGGACCTGCCTGTGGATGTCCTCTGCTAGCTGCGACAGATCGTCAATGTTGATCTCGACGTTGAAGTGGCCGGCGTTGGCGAGGAAGGCGCCGTCTTTCATCTTCTCAAAATGCTCCCGGCGCAGCACGTCGGTGTTGCCCGTCAGCGTGATAAACAGGTCACCGCGAGGGGCTGCTTGCTTGATCGGCATGAGCTGGAAGCCGTCCATGGCGGCCTCCAGCGCGCGCAAGGGGTTCACCTCGGTCACGATGACATTTGCCCCCATCCCCCTCATGCGCCTGGCGACGCCCTTGCCGCACATGCCGTAGCCTGCGACCACCACTGTCTTGCCCGCCAGGAGCATGCCGGTGGCGCGCAGGATACCGTCCACTGTGCTCTGGCCTGTTCCATATCGGTTGTCGAACAGGTACTTGGTCTGCGCATCGTTGATGGCAAAGACGGGAAACCGCAGCACGCCGTCCTTCTCCATGGCGCGCAGCCGGCTCACCCCCGTGGTCGTCTCTTCCATGCCGGCCACGATGCCCGGGGCAAGATCGGTGCGCTCCGTGAGAATGGCGGTGACCAGGTCGGCGCCGTCATCTATGGTGACGTTTGGCCTGTGAGCCAGAGCGCTCTTGATGTGCCGGTAATAGGTGTCCTTGTCTTCACCACGGACGGCGAACACAGAGATGCCGTGCTCCTGCACGAGGGCCGCCGCCACGCTGTCCTGGGTGCTGAGGGGATTAGACGCACACAGGACCAGGTCCGCTCCGCCGGCCTTCAAAGTGGAGGCCAGGTTAGCTGACTCTGCGGTGATGTGCAGACAGGCGGACATGCGCACGCCTCTGAGGGGCTGTTCCCCGGCGAAACGCTTGCGAATCTGCGCCAGCACGGACATGTCCCGCTCAGCCCAGGCGATCTTTTGTGCGCCCTGCGCCGCGAGCGAGAGGTCCTTCACCTCATGTCTCATGATTGTCGTCCCCTCCTGTGCGTTGCCGGAGTGCGCCCCAGCGCTGGTGCCCGCGCGGGCGGCAACCGGTTCACTGCCCCGCCCTGCGGCGCAGCATGTCCGCCTTGTCCGTGCGTTCCCAGGTGAACTCCGGCTCTTCCCTGCCGAAGTGTCCGTAGGCGGCCGTCTTCTTGTAGATGGGGCGGCGCAGGTCCAGCGCCTCGATGATCCCGCCAGGGGTCAGGTCGAAGCACTCCAGGACGATGTCACGCAGCCTTTCTTCGGGTATTCTGGCAGAGCCTTCAGTTTCCACACTCAGCGATATGGGCTCAGCCACGCCGATGGCGTACGAGACGTGCACCTCGCAGACGTCCGCCAGGCCGGCGGCCACGATGTTCTTTGCCACGTGGCGCATGGCATAGGAACCGCTCCGGTCCACCTTAGTCGGGTCCTTGCCGCTGAAGGCTCCGCCGCCGTGTCGGGCCCGGCCACCGTAAGTGTCCACGACGATCTTTCTGCCCGTGACGCCGCAGTCGCCGTGGGGCCCGCCCACGACGAACCGGCCGGTCGGGTTTACGTGAACCTTGAAGCTGTTGCCTCGGAACCGCTCGGGCACACAAGGCATGATGACGTGCTCGATCAGGTCGGAGCGTATCTGGCTCTGCTGGACCTCAGGGGCGTGCTGGGCGCTCAGAACCACCGTGTCCAGGCGCACCGGCTCCAGCCCATCGTATTCAACCGTCACCTGGCACTTGCCGTCCGGCCGCAGATAGCTCAGCACTGCGGCCTTGCGCACCTGCGCCAGGCGGGCCATCAAGCTGTGCGCCAACTGGATGGGAAGGGGCATGTACTGGGGGGTGTCCCTACAGGCAAATCCCACCATCATCCCCTGGTCGCCAGCCCCCAGCTTCTTGCCACGCGAGGCGTCTTCGTCCACCCCCACCGCGATGTCAAGCGATTGGCGGTGCAGCACGACCATGACGCAGCAGCCGTCGGCATCGAACCCCATCCCACTGTCGGTGTATCCGACCTCGCGTATGGTCTGGCGTGCCACCTCGGCGCAGTTGACCGTGGCGCGGCTGGTGATCTCGCCGGCCAGCAGTGCCAGCCCCGTGGTCACGAGCGTCTCACAGGCCACCCGGCTGAACGGGTCCTGGGCAAGGAAGCTGTCCAGCACGGCATCGCTGATCTGGTCAGCGACCTTGTCGGGGTGTCCCGCAGACACAGATTCGGATGTCAACAGGCGCCTGCGACCACTCATACGCTCCCTCCTGCCTGTGCAAGGCCGCCGCATGAGCCCTCGGCCCGCCCGTCTGGGGGCGGACCGCTCAACTATAGCAGAATCGGCCCATGCAGGCAAAAGCTGCGGGGAAAAAGAAAAGCGGGCGGACTGGGGTAAGTCCGCCCGCTGAGGGGCTGCTGTCGGGGAGGGGGGCACTCACCCGACAGCTCGCGGCGCTATCTAGCATTTAGGGTGGGAGCGCCGCGATTTAGGGACAGGCAGCTACTGGCAATGGTAGCAACAGCCGTGCCGTCTGTCAAGTGCCACCAACGCAAGATCGTGCGTGCAAAACTCCCCGGTGTATCCCCTTCTTCTTGAAACCCTTACAACACGGCGCGCCTGCGCCCGCTCCTGCGGCCACGAAAATCGCTGCCTCAGATTCTTGCAGCCATTGTGACAGTTTGCCCAGAACTTGTGAGCGGATTGTGACAGTTTGGCAGCCTGCATCCCCTCGCGCCCCCGGCCGCCAGGAGCGCCTCAACGGAGGTTGTACTTCTGGATCTTCCGGTAGAGCGTCCGCTCCCCTATGCCGAGCAGCTGCGCAGCCTTCTCACGGTTGCCGTCAACCAGCTCCAGTGTACGGGCGATGTAGCGCCTCTCGATCTCCTCCAGCGGCTGGCCAACCAGCGAACCCAGGTCCGAGTCCTTGGGCGGGC
>CAYYNS010000081.1:2516-4036 GCA_964473085.1 uncultured candidatus Brocadiaceae bacterium | reverse complement strand
TCTCCCTCAAGGGGGGCAAGGTCATGGTCACGACGTTGAGGCGGTAGAACAGGTCGCGACGAAACGTGCCGTCCTCGACCTTTTCCTGAAGGTCCCTGTTTGAGGCCGCGATGAGGCGCACGTCTACACGGATCGGCTCGTTGCTGCCCACCCGGACGATCTCTCCGTGTTCGAGGACGCGCAGCAGCTTCACCTGGCTCGAGGTCGGCATGTCGCCCACTTCGTCCAGGAACAGTGTGCCATGGTCGGCGTACTCGAACATCCCGATGCGGGAGCTTGTTGCGCCTGTAAAAGCCCCCTTTTCGTGGCCGAACAGTTCGCTTTCCAGAATCGTCTCCATCAGCCCTGCGCAGTTGAGGGGCACGAAACGGTTGTTGCGCCGCTGGCTGTTGTAGTGGATGGCCAGGGCCACCAGCTCCTTGCCCGTGCCGGTCTCCCCCCGGATCAGAACGGTGGCATCCGTTGCGGCGGCCTGCTGGATGCGCTCCAGGACCCTGAGCATCGGAGGGCTGTTGCCTACGATGTTCTCCATGCGGTAGCGGCTGAGAACCTGGCTGCGCAGCGATTGCCGGTCACGATACAGCGAGACGTAGTCCGCTGCGCGGTCCACCACCAACGAAAGCTCGGTCCTGTTGAGCGGCTTCTGCAGGTAGGTGCTGGCCCCGGCAGCCATGGCATCCACTGCGTCGGAGGCGCTGCCCTCGTCGGCGACGACGATCACCTGTGCCTCCGGGTTACCTGCACGTGCAGCCCGTATCACCTCCCGTCCGCGCCCCCCGCCCATCGAGAGGTCCGTGATGACGACCTCGAAGGTGCCCGAGCGCGCCTTCTCGGCGGCATGCTCCAGGCTGGTCTCCTGCGTGCAGGCATGCCCCATGGAGCGCAGCGTCGCGGCGATGGACTGCGCCACTTGCGGTTCGCTCTCGGCGATCAGGACATTGAGGTGATCCTGCATGGCTGTGGCCCGCTTACTGGTCGCTCTTCAAGGCAGCCTTGCGGCTCAACCGGATGCGATCCCCGTCCACGCTCAGCACCTTGACCCGCATCTTGTCGCCGACCCTGCAGATGTCCTGGACGTTCTTGACATAGCCGCGGTCCAGCTCGCTGATGTGGCAGAGGCCGTCGGTGCCCGGGAACAGCTCGACGATGGCGCCGAAGTCTTTCACCTCGGTGACCTGGCCCTCGTAAACCTTGCCGACCTCCACGCCTCCCCGGCTCAGATTCTCGATGTAGCTGACGGCACCCGCCACGTCCGCCGTGCTGTCGCCGGATACTGTCACGGTGCCGTCGTCTTCGACCTCAACGTCGCAGCCGAACTGGGTCTCCAGCCTCTTGATGGTCCGGCCACCAGGTCCGATCAGAACGCCGATCCTGTCGGGATCAATCTTGACCTGCCTGAGCAGCGGGGCATGGGGCGACAGGTGCGGCCTGGGGCTGCGAATGGTCCTGAGCATCATGCGAAGGATTTCCATGCGGGCCTCGCGGGCGCGCATCATCACCTCCCGCAGCACCTGCCTGTC
>CAYYNS010000081.1:0-2416 GCA_964473085.1 uncultured candidatus Brocadiaceae bacterium | reverse complement strand
GAGCGCCTCCACAACCGCATCGAGGGGAGGCAGGGGCACATAGCTGCGCGTGGGCTTGCCGCACTTGCGCTTGAGCTCCTGGATCATCTCCACCACTTCCGAGCAGGCATCCTGGGCCAGCCCAATCGCCGTCAACACGTCGTCTTCGGGAATGACGTGCGCGCTTCCCTCAACCATCACCACTGCACTGGCAGTGGCGGCCACCACAACCTCCAGCTCGCCGCGCTCCCGCTGTGCGTGAGTGGGGTTGATCACGAACTCGTCATCCACCAGCCCGACCCTGCATGCCCCGATCGGGCCAAGGAAAGGGATGTCGCTGACGGCAAGCGCGGCCGACGCGCCGATCATGGCCAGGATGTCAGGATCGTTGTCCTTGTCGGCGCTCAGGACCGTCGAGACGACCTGCACCTCCTCAATGTAATCTTCCGCAAACAGTGGGCGGATGGGCCGGTCAATCAGCCGCATCGTGACTATCTCCTTGGTGGTTGGCCGGCCCTCTCTCTTGATGATTCCGCCGGGGAACTTCCCGGCGGCGTACTGCATCTCGCGGTATTCCACAGTAAGGGGAAAGAAGTCCTGTTCGCGCGTGGTCGCCTCCGCCACTGCGGTTGAAAGCACGACCGTCTCCCCGCACGTCGCCACTACAGCACCATCGGCTTGCTTCGCTACCGCTCCGCTCTCCAACAAGACCCTGCGCCCTGCAATCGTTCTCTCCACTTTCCACACCACTGCCACCTACCTCCAATCAGCTATTGCTCTGCCGGCCAGCACTGCGCGAGATGAACTCCTTGATCCGCCGACGGCCCTCCCACAAGGCGTGCAAAGTGGCCGCGATCCGCGAGGGCCAGTGACACTGGATAAAAACCGCCCCCCTGCCCGAAGGGGACGGAGCACCACGACCGTTACCTGGGACAGTGGCACCTGACACAGGAAGGCCTCCTGCCGCGGCCGACTGCGCCTGGCCCGCTCTTAGCGACCACCCAAACCGGGCCACGCCGGCCCCCAAGACAGCCGCCGGGCAGGGATCATTTCCTCAGACCCAACGCAGCGATAGCCCCTTTGTACCGTTCTTCGTCCGTCCTTCTCAAGTAACGCAGCAACCTCGTTCGTCTGCCCACCATCTTCAGCAGGCCCCGCCGAGATGCAAAGTCCTTACGGTGCTTGCGAAGGTGTTCCGTCAGATTCCGGATGCGTTCCGTCAAAAGGGCGATCTGCACCACTGGCGACCCGCTGTCTTGTGGGTGCACCCGAAACTGCTCGACGACCTCTTGCCTTCTGGCCTTCTCTATCATCTCCCCGCACTCCCGGGAGTCCCTTGCCCTAAGTTCTGCCCTCCACTGCCCTTGCTACGTCCCCTGTGCGCCGTAGCGCCTACCTCTGTCTGCTCATCCGGGGCGAACACGCATCACGAGCGGCGCGACAGTTGCTTCTACAGACACGTACTATAGCACAATCGCCGACAGAGTGCAAAAGGAACATCCCGCTTCGGAAACGCCGCCCGTTCAGACCCCACCGTCGCGCGCCCCCCCGCCGCGCCTCAGACGAGCTCAAGGTCCAGGCAGTGCGTGGAGCAGGAAACGCAGGGGTCGTACGAGCGCACGAGCATTTCCAGCAGCAGGCGCACCCGGTCAGGGCCGCGGTCCATGACCTGGGGCAACAGGGCCTCGAAGTCCTTCTGGATGTTCGCGTGGTTCTGGTTGGTAGGAATACAGATGTTCGCCGCCGTGCAACGGCCGCGAGCGTCGAAGGCGTACCTGTGGAACAGTGTCCCCCTGGGCGCCTCGACAGCGCCGACGCCCTCGCCCGCCCTCGGCTCCGCCCTGGGTTTCTCAGGCCTGATGCCGGCGCTCAGCACCTCGTCCATCAGCTCGATGCCGTGCTCGACGACCTGCAGCGCCTCGACGACCTGGGCAAGGCTGTTCATGTACGGATTCGAGCAGCCCTTCCTGAGGCCGAGAGCCTGTGCGGTCTTTGCAGCCAACGGCAGGAGCAGGCCACCGTTGAGGTTGAACCGGGCCAGCGCGCCCACGGCGTAGGAGTCGCGGTGCCACCGTGCCCACTTGGCGGTTGACTGTGCGCAGACATACTCATTGACGACCGACTCGAATCGGTCCACCGGCACCGTCTCGCGCACATCCGTGCTGCCGATCTCGCCGTGGTAGAAGGTATAGCAGCCGGCGTTCGTGAGGGCGACATACTCGGTCGGCCGCTCGAAGGCTGGCAGCTTGTAGGCGAGGCCCTGCACGACCTCGGCGATTCTCTGCAGGTCCGGCACTGCCGCAGCAAGCCTGTCCTTGAGCTCGCGCAACTGGCTTTCGGCAGGCAGGCTTGCAAATCCCCCAGGCTTGACGGCTACAGGATGCGTCCTGCGGCCGCCGACAAGGGCCATCCAGTCGTTGCCCAGCCGGTGGGCGCG
>CAYYNS010000080.1:0-7597 GCA_964473085.1 uncultured candidatus Brocadiaceae bacterium | reverse complement strand
GCAAGGAGAGCGGCCAGGCACACCTGCGAGTGAGGGAGCTCTATAACCTGGGCGACAGGAAGGTGGTGACGACGATGAATGAGATTGCTTCCCTGGCCCAGGCGGGGCGGGAAGCCCTATTGGCAGGCCGCGCTGAAGAGCTTGCTCGGCTTATGGACAGGAACTTCGATCTGCGCTCTCAGATCTACACGATCGGCCCGGGAAATCTGGAAATGGTTCGTAGGGCGCGGTCTGTGGGGGCATCCAGCACGTTCTGCGGATCTGGCGGCGCCGTGGTCGGGACGTATGACGGCCCAGCGATGCTAGAGCGGCTAAAGCGCGCGATGGAGGACGGGGGCTACGAGTTTGTGCTGCCGGAAGTAGCCGAGAGCGAAAGATAGCCACCCCGTGGTGCCGGGGCTCGGCGCAAGCGCGTCTATGACCGCGTGGAAGCTGGCGTGCCCGGCAGATTCGCCGCCAGCAGGCCTGCGCAGGCGTAGAGAATAGCCGCCGCCAGCAGGACGCTGCTGAACCCCCACTGGACTGCTAGGAGCACGGCCGCTGGCGCTCCGGCAACAGAGGCAAATCCGTTGGCGGCCCATGCCCACGGCACCAGCGAGGGCGCAGCGCGTTCCAGGCAGGCGAGCCCTCTCGGAAAGGGCCATCCCATCAGGAAGGCAAGCGGCGCCACGATCGCGGTGGAGAGCACAAAACGCGCCAGCGTCGGCCAGGACGCGCCCAAGCGGAAGGCATGGTCAACAAGGAGGGCGCTTCCCATCGCGGTGCAGGCGATGCAGAGGGTGGCCCAGCCGATCGCCCGCGGCGCATGCCTGCTCCAGCGTCCGCTCGCGATGCTTCCCAGCCCGCTGAAGACTAGGAAAGCACTCATGATGCCGCCGGCTGCAAATATCGGATCGCCAAGGAACCTGGTAAACTTAAGGATCAATATCATTTCCAGCATCATGTAGCCGATGCCAAGCAGGAGGAAGTAGGTTATGGCCGGCAAGCGGCCCACCCGACACGCGCGCGTTCGTCCCGTCCAGAATGCCGGAAGCACGATCAGCAACCCGCCCGCCACCACGACTTCGGCCAAAGCGCCTGCGACAACGACGTAGCCGAGTTCCAGGCGCCTGAACCAGTTTCTTCCGTAAGCCTTCATAAGCGCAGGCAGCGACCTCCACCGGAAGAAATTAAAGAAGTAGGGGCTCTCGTCCGTAGCAGGCCGCACGTTGTAGGCCCAACTCCTGAAGAATTCTTCTCGTCTCGGCGAAAATATCTCTAGGGCGGCATGATGATAGTAAGAGTAACCCTTTCCGGCGGGACCGGGCACCCCATGGATCTGACGCGTGTAATCTATCTGGCCACAAGGGGCCCATTCGACGTCGAGGCCTAGTTCCGTGCAGCCTGTGAGGAACCGCGCGCAGTCTTGCGCCTCCACCGGGCGGGCAGATGCGATTGTCGTGACGCCTAGATAGCTTCGCGCCTGCATCACGTGCCGGCCCGCCGGCACCCTCCCTAGCGATTCCAGGGCCTCGGCAAGGGTGGCAAGTATCTTCACGTTGTCTCGCGGTGGAGACTGTATACCCCGCGTGATGGCAAGCAGGCCCCCAGGCTGAAGCCTCTGTAGGCACAGCGCCAGCCCCTCGCGCGTAAGAAGGAAATCCTCGTGCAGGGAAAGCATGCCGCTAGCTCCTGCCGCTATCTGTTCAGCCTGCACGATCTGAATGATGTCGTAATGCTCCCGCGCTATCTCAAGGAACAGGCGGGGATCAATCGCCTCGGTTCTCACGCCTGGCAGGAACAAGACTTGGCCTCCCATGTCCGCAAGGGGCTCGCGCAGGAGCTGAATGATCTGCGGGTTGCGCTGTACGACGGTAATGCTGGAGGCGTTCCACCGGCGGGCGAGCCAGACGTTCAGGCCACCCGTCTCGCCCAGCAGCAGGACACTGGCGTGCTTGCGCATGCGGTAGGGCAGGCTCATAGGGGTGTCGTCCAGAATCGCAGCTTCCTCTAGGGTCCGAATCCTGAATACTGCACCGGCGAGATCGCCGTCGGCGAGGATCATGAGCTGGCCAGGCGGCCTGTGGGCAGTGGTGAGACTTGCGAAGAGCGTGTGGTGGAAACGCGGCGAGTCGTAGACGTCGAGTCGCGCGCGCGGACTGTAGCAGCTCAAGACGTGACGGGCGCCCGACTCTGATTCCCAGCGACGCGCCACGGAGAGCATCTTGTACTGGTCTATGTGCAGTTCGAGTGGTGAGAGGCGCTCCCAGAGCACGAGCAGCGCAGCCAAGACCAATAGGGCAGCGCCCATCATCGTAACCGTGCGGCGATTCCTTCTTCCGGCGTTGGGCCTTCGCTTTGGCGCGGGATCGCCGGGTGTGTGCCCGGCAGCCGCATGGGCGATCCAAACGCCTGCCGCAGCGACCGCCAGGGCGCTGACCACATGCAGGAGCTTGGCCTCAGGCAGGACGTACATGCAGAAGATCATCAGCAGGGCGCCTGAACCGCTGCCGAGCAGGTTGGCCCCGTAGAGGACGTGCGCGCTTTGCGTAAGGCGCATCAAAGACAGGCCAATGACGGCAGCCCCTATGAAGAAGGGCAGGAAAAGTAGCAGATGGTAGGCTGCCAGTAGGGCCGCTTGCCTGCCGCTGTAAAGGACGTACTGCGGGTCGAGCGGCAGCGCCTGCGCCGCACGAAATGAAACTGTGACTGCGAGCGCGAACGCAAGCGTCAGGACCGCTGCCCAGGTCTCAAAGTGGCGCTGGAGGGCGCGTCCTGCCATGGTGAGCACTGTCCCGCTTGCTCCAAAGCCTATCAGTGCCGTGCTGATGACCAGGTAGGAGAAGTGGTAGGACACGGCGACGGAGAGGCACCTCATCAGCGCCATTTCAAGCCCCAGGATGGCGGCGGAGACCAGGAACACCGCCACTGCCGCGAGCGCAAGGTGAGGCAAGGGTTGCCTTGCGGACTGAACCGGGGCGGGCGTCATTTGCCCCCTTGGATTCGGCCTGTCATCGGAACGAACAGGACCGGCAGGAGCTGGGTTGACCTGAGCTGGCCGTCGGTTTGCCTGGTGACAAGCACGAGGTACTGGGTCTCGTAGGGCGCCCCCACGGGGATGATTATTCGTCCTGCGGGGCTGAGCTGTTCGATGAGCGGAGGCGGCACATGGCCTGCGGCGCAGGTGACGATGATCGCGTCAAACGGCGCGCATTCCTGCCAGCCGAAGTAGCCGTCGCCCGTTTTTACCTCAGCGGTACTGTAGCCGAGCTTCTGCAAGCGCTCTTTGGCCCGCTCGGCGAGTTCCCGGACGATCTCGATGCTGTAGACGTGTGGCGTCAGCTCGCTGAGCACGGCCGCCTGGTAGCCGCTGCCTGTGCCGATTTCCAGCACGCGTTCCCCCGGCTGGATGCCCAGAGCTTCGGTCATGAATGCCACGATGTAGGGCTGAGATATTGTCTGCCCGTAGCCGATGGGCAAGGGGCGGTCAGCGTAGGCAGCCTGGCTGTATGCCCTGGGCACGAAGAGGTGACGCGGAACCTCGCGCATGGCGGCCAGTACAGCCGGGTCCTTCACGCCGCGGCCGGGCCCGGTAATGTGTTCCTGCACCATGCGCTCGCGTTCCTGTTTGCGCTCTTCGAAGCGCGGCCGGTGCCAATCCGGCGTCTTTGCCTCTTCTGTAGCCGCTCGTGCGTTTCCTCGCTGGGGCGGCCCGCTGGTAGGTGCCGGCTCGCTGGCCTCTTCGACGTGGGGTTCAGTCATGTTTGAGACGCGGTGCACGCGGTACGGCCTCTGTGGTGACGGCACTGCTAGCACAAGCACGGCAATGGCCCCCGCCAGCAGGACGCTTGCGAGTTCCGTCAGTGAGGATGGTTCTTTTGGCCTGGCTCGCATTTTCCGGCTGCCATGCCCCTCCCTTGCGCTGACCTTGATGATAGCCCTTCGGCTCTGGTCCTGCAATGTCTTCGCCTGGCGGGCAGTGAACCACGGGGCAAAGCGGCCTGAGTCGGCACATTGAGGGACGCGCCCGGAAGCACGCGCGCGGCGGATACCTTCGGTCCTGCGGAGTCCGGGCTGCGGGGCTGTAAACCCGTCACGGCGGAGCACGCCTGTCAGCGCCCCGGCGTTGCTCCCAGCCTCTGTTGCAGCAGTGCGAGGGCAGCGCTCACGGTGTAGTGGACGGCCTTGTCGCGGGTGTCTGTTTCCTTGACCTTCTTGCGCTCAATCAGTCCCCACTTAGCGGCGTCCACCGTGTATCTGGTGTCGACTTCATAGCTTAGGCGTTCTCGCAGCCTGCCCCGTGCGTTGGGGTAGTCCACAGTCTTCCTTTCATGGGTTGTGGCGAAGTAGGCGCCTTCTTCCCGCCCGATCCTTTGGGATGCCAACGCGACGGGCCGGCTCTCAACCGGCCTGTAGAGCTTCTGGAGATAGCTGAGCGCTTCTTCCTTTCCGGTGGCCGCCAGGGCCCTTATCGCTATGAGTTGGTCAGCCAGTTCGTAGCGGCCCAGCCAGCGCCGCCTTCCTCCTTCAGCCATCCTGATCAGCTCGGCGAAGCCTTTTTCACCCCCTGTGCGGGCCAATTCGAGAGCGACCCGTTGTCTTTCTTCTGCCGAGCAGCTCCTGAGCTTCCTGATCAGATCCTTGGCCATACCGGCGATTTCCCCCCTTCCTCGGACGCCGGATTGAGGGGCTGCGGTGCTGATAGCCCTCAGCACGTCCCGCTGCCTTGCGAGGTCGCACCATCAGGTCTGCCTTCTCAGTCAGCAAGGGACAGACGCCTACCTCTTCCGATATATGGCGATAATAGCCTTTCTGTTGAAAGCAATCAAGGGGCAAGGCCCGGGCCTACCGTGCTTGCGTCTTGACAGGAAGGCGAGTGGTGGCGAAAATAGTTATGCGGTGGCTTGTTATGGCGTCTGATGGCGGAGCATCAGAGCGTTACGGACGGGTGTTCCATCCTGATTGCGACAGGAGGTTAGGAAATGTTTCTCAGGACTGGGAAGGTGATCAGTTTGGTTGCGGCGCTCCTTATTGTGCTTCCGGCGTGCGAGTGGATTGAGGAGCATCCCAAGACCGTCATGGGCGCCGGCATTGGCGCGGCTGGCGGTGCGATAGCTGGCGGGCTTTACAAGGGCGAGAAGGGGATGCTGGTCGGCGCGTTTATCGGCGCGCTAGCAGGGGGTGCCATCGGCGCTTACCTTGACCACAAGGACAAGACGGCTGCTGAGACGAACGTGCAGTACGGCTACCAGCCCGCTCAGGGGGTGCAGCTTGACCTGGTCAATGTCGCTGCCGCTCCGAGCACGGTTGCGCCAGGCGGCAGCGTCAGCCTGCAGGCCACCTACGCCCTGATGGCGCCCGATCCCGCGCAGGCGCTTCTGGTGACCGAGAGCCGGCTGGTGACGCTCAACGGCGTGACGGTTGCCCAGAACGAGATCCAGCTTGACCGCGCGCCCGGCACTTACACCAGCTCGGTGCCCATCACGCTGCCAGCGACTGCCGAGAAGGGCACATACCAGCTCCTGGTGACGGTGACCGCAGCGGGGCAGTCAATGCAGCGGGCGGCGGCCTTCACGGTCAACTGATCGGCCAAGAGCCCCTTTTCCTTGCCGCCCGGGGGTTTCCTCACGGGGCTGTCGGTGTTCGGTGGCGGTCGAGGGCGAATTCGACGCACGCGGCGGCGGTCATGCCGAAGCTCGGCGGTCCGCCAGGCTCGCCGCTGGATGCATCATAGTGCTCCCAGACCCCCGGTCGCGAAGCCACCAGTTCGAGCGAGCGCCGGGCAATGTGATCGGCCACTTCGTTCAGGCCGGCCCAGGCCGCTGTTTCAGCCACAAGAAGGTTGATGTTGAGCCAAACTCCCCCGCGCCAGCGCATCGGGTCATAGCTGGGTTCGTCGAGTGCGACGGTGGAAAGGAGAAATTGGTCTTCGAAGCACCGTCGCTCGACAAGCCAGCGCTCGAGCAGCCGCCGTGCCCGATCGCGTGGCAGCAGGCGCGCCGCGAGAAGCCACTGTGGGATGAGCACGCGCACCGGTCGGTTGTCCATGTGAGCATAGAAGAAATCGTCGTGCTCATCGTAAAGGGCGAGCGCACGCTGGGCCAGTTGGACGCTTTGTGCCTCCCAGTGCGCTGCGTCTGATTTCTTTCCCAGCGCCCGCGCGATCTTCGCCAGTGCCAGGCGCGCTCCATACAGATAGGCGGCCAGGTCAGGGCCTTCCAGCTCCGCATCGCGCCTGGAGAGGTCGAGCTGATCGAAGGCCGGGCAATCGTCAATGCCCGCCGAGAAGGGATGCTCATAGCCCGGCAGCCCGTTGCGGTTGGGATCGCGGCACTGCATCCACCACGCGTCCAGCCCGCACAGGCCCGGATAGATCTCCGCGAGAAATTCGGCGGAAGGCTCAGTCTGATGAATCTTCCACGCCGCCCAGGCGATCAGCGGCGGCTTGGTGTGCTCGGCGTAGAGCGAATCGTCGCGCACGACGTCTGGCACCAGGCCGTCCGGTTGCTGGTTGCTAAGGAGAATACGAAGCTGGTCGCGCGCCAGCTCCGGGTCGGCCTCGCGCAGGGCGACCGCGTGGAAGCAGGCGTCCCACAGCCAGACCGCGTTGTGATGGACCCGATCCGGGTAGACCGCCCGGCGCGTCAGCCTTCCGCGCGGCGAGACCAGATTGTTGTAGAGCGTCCACCAGCACTCCGCATAGAGGCGGCGGAGCGCCGGATCTGCTTCGGTCAGGTCCGGCACACGACGGAAGATGGCCTCCCAGGGTGCGCGGGTGGCGTTCTCGGCCTGCGCGTCGGAGAGTGCCAGTGCCGAGCGCGCCCGGGAGAGCGCTGCACCAGGCTCGTCGGCCAGGCCGACGCCGATCTGCTCACGCGGCTCGCTCGTGGTCAACGTAATCCCTGAATGGCCGAAAGCAAACGGGTGGTTTGCTGTGCACAGGGCGATCGCCCATCCTGCCTTGCTTCGGCAAAGGACTTCGGTTGGGCTGACCGGCGCCAGCTCGATCGCGCCGAAGTGGCAGCGTGTGCCCGCGGGCGCATCCAGCGTGATTCGGAGCGTGTTTTGCCCTGTGAAGAGAAACTGCACCCGCAGAGCCTGCGAGGTCATCGTGCAGGAGCCCGGCTCACACGTCAGTCGGGGAGGGTGAGCACCTTCGATGCGCGCGAATGGCGCGACAATCGGTGTGGCGAAATGATTGCAGAAGGCGCCCGCCCAAGCCCAACCGACTCGCCGCCCGCCGTAGCTCAAACCCAGTCGGCTGCCGGGCGAGGATAACGGGTAGAGTCTGTAATCGAGGGTTTCTGGCCAGAGCATTTTGATGCTCCCTTTCGTGCGGGGTGAATCTTAGGGAGACCAGCGTGCCTTTTCAAGGTGCAGTGCGGGTCGTTGGAATCGGCCAGGTCGGATGAGGCAGACGAGTCGGACGGATCGGAGCGCCACGCCGCCCGGTGAAGATGATCGTGTCGAATGATTGACTGTGCGCCCGGCTCCGCTATACTGCTCCCGTGTAAACGGCGATGTGCGTGAAATAACGGATCGCTGGCTGCGCCTGTGTGAGCCCGACGGAACGGCAACAAGGAGCACTCCCATGTCGAAGACTGTACACGAAGAGGCG
>CAYYNS010000079.1:5209-7605 GCA_964473085.1 uncultured candidatus Brocadiaceae bacterium | reverse complement strand
CTGCTGGCCGCCAGGAGGGTGCGCCACCCGGACATGAAGCCGTCCAACGTGCTGGTGGCGAGGACAGCCGCAGGGATGCGGTTGTGGCTGGTGGACCTGAGTCGGGTGCGGTTCGGCGCTGACTGGCGGCGCCGTCACTGGGTCCATTACCTTGCTCAATGCAATTCAGGCCTGGGTCCCCAGGTGACGAGCCTTGACCGCATGCGGTGCCTTCGGCGCTGCGGACAGGGGCGGTGGACGCCACAGGAGCGGCTCCAGGTCGCCCGCTTGGTCCTGCGGGCATCTCTGACGCGCAGCCCGCAATGGCGCTGACGGGTGGCGCGCCCCGGTCGCACCTGCTGCCGGCAAAGCGGGACTGTCGCATAGGCATCGCGTGTAACCCATTGGCCCCTAAGCCGTTGTGGCGCCATGCCGCCAGCGGGCCGCCTTGACAGTCGTTCGGGCGTGCCTTATAATACGGTTTTGCGGATAGACCTATCGGACACACAGCCGACCGCGAGGGCAACGGGGGCGTCGGCGCACTGACCGGGTCGTGCCAGGCCGCGGCGGTGCTCGGGGAGGATAGTTGAGTGGCGCAGAACATGCTGGTGGTCGGCCTGCAGTGGGGCGACGAGGGCAAGGGCCAGCTCATTGATGTGCTCTCGGAGCGCTTTGACATAGTGATGCGGTTCCAGGGCGGGGCCAACGCCGGCCACACCGTACGCGTCGGGGGGGAGAAGTTCATCCTCCATCTGGTCCCCAGCGGCATCCTCCACCCCGGCAAGATGTGCATCATCGGCAACGGCGTAGTGGTGGACCCGGAGTGCCTGCTGGAGGAGATCGAGCAGCTACAGAAGCGCGGCGTGGATGTAGAGGGCAGACTGCTGGTCAGCGACCGGGCGCACGTCGTGCTGCCGTACCACAAGCTGCTGGACCGAGTCCAGGAGGAGGGCATGGGTGCGCGCCGCATCCAGACGACCGGGCGCGGCATAGGGCCTTGCTACGCAGACAAGGCAGCGCGGCGCGGGCTTAGGCTGGTGGACATGATGCGTGCCGACCTCCTGCGGCGCCGCCTCACCGAGCTGGCCGAGGCCAAAAGCAGGGAGCTGACCGCCCTCTACGGACTTGAGCCGCTGGACATAGGCGCGCTCTACGAGCAGCAGGCTGCTTACGGGGAACGGCTCAGGCCGTTCGTGTGCGACACCTTGCCGGTGATCAGCGAGGCGCTCGCCACAGGCAAGTCCATCCTTTTGGAAGGCGCCCAGGGCACTATGCTGGATGTGGAGTTCGGCACCTACCCCTACGTGACCAGCAGCAACGTGGCGGCGGGCGGGGCGACGGTCGGCAGTGGCATTCCCCCGGGGTCCATTCACCGGGTGCTGGGTGTTGTGAAGGCTTACTGCTCCCGCGTGGGCGGCGGGCCTTTTCCGACCGAGCAGGACAACCAGGTGGGCGATCTGCTGCGCCGGCAGGGGGAGGAATACGGCAGTACGACGGGCCGACCGCGCCGCTGCGGCTGGCTGGACGGGGTGGCGCTCAGGCACGCTGCGGCGGTCAACGGAGCTGGCAGCCTCGCACTGACAGGCTTGCCCGTGCTGGCGGGCCTGGCACAGGTGAAGGTGTGCGTCGCCTACAGGCTGGATGGTCAGGCCCTCAAGAGCTTCCCTGCCGACTGCGAGGCGCTCCTGCGGGTCGAGCCGGTCTACGAGGAATTCGAGGGCTGGCAGACGGACATCTCACGCGCTCGCACTGTCGAGGAGCTGCCCCGCCCCGCCCGCCACTACGTGGCCGCAGTCGAGCGGGTGGCGGGCGTGCCGGTGGAAATGGCCTCGGTCGGGCGCAGGCGTGGACAGATCGCCAGGCGTGCCTCTGAGGGATGAAGTGCTCCAGAACCTGCCGACCCACGTGGCGATCGTGATGGATGGCAACGGCAGGTGGGCCCGTGCGCGGCGGCTCCCCCGCACCAGAGGTCACCTGGCAGGGGCTGAAAGCGCCCGCACTGTCGCCAAGTGCTGTGTCGAACTCGGCATCCCCTATCTTACCCTCTATGCATTCAGCACGGAGAACTGGGCCAGGCCCGCCTCCGAGGTCCGGTTCCTGATGCAGCACCTGCGCCGATTCCTCGTCGAGCGGCGCGCAGAGCTTGTGGACAACGGCATCCGCCTGCGCGGAATCGGGCGCATCGAGGCACTGCCTGCCTCGGTGCGCCGGGCCCTGGAGCAGACCGAGGAGGCGACGCGCAGCGGCAGTGCGCTGTTACTCAGCCTTGCGGTGAACTACGGGGCCAGGAGCGAACTGGCGGACGCCTGCCGGAGGCTGGCCCACCAGGTGCGGGCGGGCAAGCTTGCTCCGGAGGACATAGATGAGAGGCGCATCGCCGAGTGCCTCTACACGGCCGGAATCCCCGACCCCGACCT
>CAYYNS010000079.1:3237-5109 GCA_964473085.1 uncultured candidatus Brocadiaceae bacterium | reverse complement strand
TGCTGCGCGACGGGCTGTTGATGGCGCTGGTAGTGGCGGCCCTGGTGGGGCTGGCGCTCGGCGATTACTGGTCCTTGTCGCGTCGGTTGGGGATCGAGTTCTCGCGGTCCCTGCTGGTCGGGTGCGGGGTTGGGCTGCTGCTGCTTCAGTGGGCGGGCTGGGCGGCCAGTTATGGGCATTTCCAGGCCTGCCCCGCCTGGCTGCGGCAGCCCGCTGCGACGGCGCTTGCAGGGCTGTGCGGTGCGGCGTTCGTGTTGCTGGCCGGTTGCGTTCTGCGGGGCCGTGTGAACGGGAGCTTTCAGAACGTCTCTTTCTTCACGATGGGCTTGCTGTGGGTAGCGGTGGGGTTCGGTTTCATCGGCGGCCTGCGCGTGCGCTGGGGCGTACCGGCTGCCCTGACGGCGGTTGCCACCTGCAAGAGCACCGATATCGGTGGTTACTATTTTGGCAGCCTGATCGGGGGTCCGAGACTGGCCCGAAGGGTGAGTCCCCGTAAGACATGGGCAGGCGCTGCCGGCGCCGGCGTGGCGGCGGCAGCGACGTCCCTGGCACTTACCGGCCTGGGATGGAGCATGCTGAGCTTGCCCCAGGCGCTACTTTACGGCCTGCTCGTGGCGCCGGTGGCTGTGCTGGGCGACCTGTCGGAGTCGCTGCTGAAGCGGCAGGCTGGGGTGAAGGATTCCGGCAGTCTGCTGCCTGGCTACGGGGGGATGCTGGACATCGTGGACGACCTGCTTTTCGCGTTGCCTTTGAGCTACTTTTTCTTTGCGGCTGTCTATCACTACACATAGGAGGGGCGAGACAGCTGGACTGGCTGTCCCGCCGCGATGGAGTGGAGGAGGTACTGGTATTCCCCAACAAGGAGCGTGTGGTAGGGCTGCTTGGTCCGCGCGACAGCTTCCTTAGGCAGTTGCGCGCGGCGTTCGACGTGAAGGTGGTCGCCAGGGGCCATGAGGTTACGCTTAGCGGCTCGCCGGAACAGATCATGGCCTGCCAGCAGGTGCTCCGTGCAATGGCTGAGCGCCTGGAGGCTGACGGCAGTCTGAATGAGAGCGTGGTGGCCGGACTGATCCAGGACCAGAAGGCCTGGGGGCGTGAAAGCGCGGGAGAGTCGGTTTACCTGGAGGGTTTCGCGCTGGGACGAACCACCAGGCCCCGAACGCCCGGCCAGGCCCAGTACATCCGCACGATCCTCAACAGCGACATAGTGTTCTGCATCGGGCCCGCCGGGACCGGCAAGACCTATCTTGCGGTGGCGGTCGCGCTTGACTACCTCAGGCGCAACGAGCTGAAGAGGATTGTGCTTTGCCGGCCTGCTGTGGAAGCCGGCGAACACCTGGGCTTTCTGCCCGGCGACCTGCGCAGCAAGGTCAACCCCTACCTGCGGCCACTCTACGATGCCCTGCACGACCTGATGCCCCCCAGCACGGTCAAGAAGTACGTTGATAACGACCTCATCGAGATCCTGCCTCTGGCATTCGTGCGGGGCCGCACACTGGACGACGCATTCATCATCCTGGACGAAGCGCAGAACTGCACTGTGGACCAGATGAAGACGTTCCTGACGCGCCTTGGGGCCACAGCCAAGCTCGTCGTGACGGGCGACATCACCCAGGTTGACCTGCCGCACGACCAGCAGAGCGGGCTCATAGACGTGCAGAGCCGGCTCAGGGGCATCAAGGGAGTGAGCTTCGTGCGCCTGACCGCGGATGATATCGTGCGCCATCACCTGGTCAGGGAGATCGTCAGTGCCTATCAGAAAGAGCCCCAACCTGAAAGGGAACAGGACGGGCCCTGACCGTTGCGGGGGAGCCTTCAGGGGCAGCCTGCATGCGTGATCCCAGATCCAACCATGACCGGTCCGACGATGTG
>CAYYNS010000079.1:0-3137 GCA_964473085.1 uncultured candidatus Brocadiaceae bacterium | reverse complement strand
AGGGGCAGCCTGCATGCGTGATCCCAGATCCAACCATGACCGGTCCGACGATGTGCGCGAGCTCAGACGGGCTGTGTCCCCGCAGGGCAGGGTACTGGGGGTTCTGTCCTTCGCCCTTGTCGTTACGGCTGCCTACCTGGTCATGGTGTCGGGCACCCCGCCACTGGGCGTGAAACTTGGGCAGCGCGCGCCGCGCGATTTCCCCGCGATGACCTCCTTCGAATGCCCGGACCTGGAGGCTACCGAGACCGCCAGGCAGTTGGCTCGGCAGCGTGCGCCGATGGTCTTCCAAAAGACCCAGGAGGCGTTCGACTCTTCCAGGGACGAACTGTTGTCCGCCGTGCAGGAGGGGCAGCCCAGCCCAACCTGGGAGCGCATCGCGGAGCCGTCGCTCAAGGAAAGGCTGTGGCCGCTGCTGCCGCCAGTCAGAGAACAGCGCCGTCAGGTTGAGGATGCGCTTGTCGGGCTTGGGCAGATGCTGCTGGCGAGCCCCACGGACTGGAATGAGAAGGCGCGCCGCCGCTCCGAGCACATTGTTCTGTACGAGAAGCCGGGCGGCGAGGAGCGTACGGTCCCAAGTTGGGACGTCGTGGTTCTGGCGCCCGCAGACGGGCGTTTCGCCGCGGCGCTGGAAGGTGCGCTGGGCAGCGTGCCGGCGGAAGAGAGGCTTGTGGTCATGGGCGCATTTGCGGCTGTCCTGCGCCCGAACATAGAGCTGGACCGGCAGCAAAGCCTGGCCCGAGCCGAGTCGGCTGCGCGCGCGGAGGGGCTTGTCATAAGGACAATCCGCAAGGGCGAGCTGATCCTCGCAAAGGGTGCCGAAGTGCGCAAGCATCACCTGCTGGAGCTGGAGGCCGACCGGGAGCAGTACTGGCTGAGTGATGAGGGCCGGCGCGTGCATTACCAGCGCCTCCTGGGACTGGCTGTGGTAATGCTGGTCCTGGCGTTTGCCAGCGGCCTTTATGCCGTGCGGTACCGTCCGGAACTGATGCGCAGCAGGCTCCAGCTCATATCTTTCGCTCTGCTTACCCTCCTGCTTGTGGGGATTGCGCGTTTGCTGGTATTGCTCGACGTGCCGGTCGTCCTGGCGCCCGTGCCGTTGATGGTTATGGTGCTGTGTCTGGTTTACGATCAACGCTTTGGGTTCGAGGCTGCGGCGCTGCAGGGGCTGCTGGTGGCGCTGGCCGGGGGCACTGCGGGCTCGGCGTTCGTGGTGCTCATGTCAGGGGGCATGATGGCTGCCCTCCTGAGCGGTCAGGTGCGCAGCCGCAGCACGCTCATCAAAGCCGGCCTGACGGTGGGATTCGCGCAGTGGGCGATCCTGTGGGGGCTGGGCCTTCTTGCCCAGGAAGGGGAAGTCGTGCTCTCAAGGCGGTTCTGGGAGTTGCCACTGTTCATTGATTCGCTCTGTGCGCTGGGCAACGGCGTGACGAGCGGTTTTCTGGTCAGCGGACTTTTGCCTGCCATAGAGCGCTTGTTCGGCGTCACGACCGACATCCGGTTGCTGGAGTGGAGCGACCCGAACCAGCCACTGCTTCAGCGTCTGCTGATTGAGGCGCCGGGCACGTATCATCACAGCATGCTGGTCGGAAGCCTTGCGGCGGATGCGGCCGAGGCAATTGGCGCCAACCCGCTTCTGGCACGCGTGAGCGGGTATTTTCACGACATCGGAAAGCTGAAAAAACCGCAGTACTTCGCAGAAAACCTGCCGAAGGATCAGAAGAACCCGCACGATGAACTGTCTCCTGTGATGAGCCGGCTCATTATCGCAGCGCACCCGCGTGACGGCGCAGAGATCGCCAGCCGCTACGGCCTGCCTCGCGAGGTGAGGGACATAATCCTTGAGTCTCATGGCTCCACCATACAGAAATACTTCTGGGGGATGGCGAAGAGGCAGGGGGCAGCGGATCGGGAACTCCAGGAGAGCACCTTCCGCTACAGACTGCCTGAACCCCGCAGCAAGGAGGCGGCCTGCGTTATGCTGGCGGACGCTGCGGAAAGCGCCTTGCGCTCCCTCGATTCCCCGTCGCCCAGCAACGTCGCGGAACTGGTCCACCAGATCCTTCTTGACAGGCTGCATGATGGACAGCTCGACGAGTCGGGGTTGACCGTGACCGATCTGGACCGCATCGAGGATGCGCTCGTCAGGGGTCTGAGGGCAGTGTTTCACAGTCGCATCCGTTATCCCGATCAGGAAGAGGCAAACGGGCAGGGGCCGGCCGTCCAGTGAGAAGATTTCAGATAGACATAGCTAATCGGCAGGCAGAAGTCGCCTGTGACAGGCGGCTGATGCGGCGCGTCCTGAGGGCTGTGCTGGCCGATTCGGTGCAGGGCGCGGAGCTGAGTGTGGCAGTCGTGAAAGACGAGGAGATGGCGCGCCTGAACCGGCAGTACCTGGGGTGTGATGGGCCTACCGATGTGATCTCATTCCTCTACGGCGCACAGGGCGACTCCGTCGAGGGCGAGGTAGTGATCAACGCGGAGGAGGCGGCGCGGCAGGCTCAGAGGCTCGCGCATGGCCCGCAGGAGGAGCTTCTCCTCTATGCGGTGCACGGCGTGCTGCATCTGTTGGGCTACGACGACGCAGACCCGCGTGGCCGCAGGCGCATGCACAGGCGGGCCATCCAGGCGCTGGAGGCTGCTGGCTGCCGGCCGGACGCGCGCTCCCTGCTGGGGCAGTGACGCTCACCCGCCGTGCGGCGTCCTTTGAGTTGTGTTCCCGGACAAGGCCGTGGCCAAATACTGCCAGACCGAGGGCGTCTGTCTGCGAAGGCTGGACTACAGCGATACCAGCCAGGTAGCGACGTTTCTGACGCGTGACTCTGGGCGGCTGTCCTTCATAGCAAAGGGGCTGCTGCGTGCGCCGAAAAGGGGCATAAGCACCGGGCTGGAGCTGCTGGGCCTCTACAGGCTCCTCTACACGGAGCGTCGGTCAGGGGCGCTCTGTAACCTCACCGAGGCGTATCTGCTGGAATCCCCGCGCGGGATCGGGCAGAAGGTGGAGCGGATACTTTGCGGCTACTACGCCGTGGAGCTCATGCTGCATTTCACGGCGGAGGGCGAGCCCTGTCTGGAGCTCTACGAGCTGCTGCTGGATTGCCTGCGCTGCTTCCAGAAGGGCGAGGGCCTCGGCCTCT
>CAYYNS010000078.1:0-7619 GCA_964473085.1 uncultured candidatus Brocadiaceae bacterium | reverse complement strand
CTGAGCGGCAAAGACCCCCTGGCGGCGCTGAAAAGGTCGGTGGAGTACCTGAAGGGGATTCGCGTATCCCTCTGACCGGCGCGCCGGCCCAAAGGAGCCGGGGGTTCTGGAGAGCTCACCATGGACTGATCGCCAGAGTAACCGTGTATGTTCTACATAATATATATTATCGGACGCAAAACCGGTCCCATAATGGCCGCTCCGAACTGTAGCGCCCCCCCGCCGCCTGGCGTGAGTCCCCTACGATTGTGCGGCCGCGCCAGAGGCAAACACAAGGTGGGTCTTTCCGAGGCGTATCACGTCCTTATGGAATAGTGCCTTGCGCTCCGCGATCTGTTCATTGTTGACGAACGTGCCATGCCTGCTGCCGAGGTCCTGGATGAACCAGATGCCGTCAATGAACTGTAGGAGCGCGTGGCGTTTGGAGACGGTCCCGTCGCGCAGGACAATCCGGTTATCGGAGCTTCTGCCGATGTCGTAGTGTGTGGTCGGAAGCAGCACCCACTTCTTACCCCGGTCCATGCTGCGTATGACGGCAAGCTGTGCAGCTGGCTGAGCCATCCGCTTGCTCCAGGCAATCGGCAGGACTGCCCACTTCCGTCATTCACATCAGGAAAATGTAGCGCAGCAGCAGGGCCAGCGCCATCACGTGGAAGCCCCAATGAGCCTCCCGTGCGCGGCCCGTGACTATCTTCAGGGCGCTGTAGGCGATGAAGCCGAGCGCGATGCCCTCCGTGATGCTAACGGTGAACGGCATCACCACCAGCGTCAGGAACGCCGGGAGGAGTTCGGTCGGATCGTCCCAGTTCAGCCGCGCCAGACTGGCCAGCATCATCGCACCCACGACGATGAGCGCCGGGGCGATGACCGGGTAGAGTTCTGCGGGCGCTGCGCCGGGCGTGGTGCTGGGGACGCTGATCGGGCTTGCCACCACGCTGAGGAAAGGATACAGCACGACGGCCAGAAGCAGGCACCCGGCCGTGGCGACATTTGCCAGGCCTGTGCGCGCACCGGCCTGGATGCCGGCAGCGCTTTCCACATAGCTGTTGATGGTGCTGGTGCCCATTATGGCGCCCACGACGGTGCCGGCGGCGTCAGTAAAGAGCGCTTGCTGCGCTCGCGGCAGCTTGCCGTCCACCAGCAGCCCGGCGCGCTCGCCCACGCCAATGAGCGTCCCGACGCAGTCGAAAACGTCCAGGAAAAGGAACGTGAGGATGACCGTTACGACGCGGTGGTGTGAGAAAAGGCCCCTGAAATCGAGCTTTAGGAACGTGTCACTCGCCTGCGCGCCGGGAAGAGCCCAGACGACCGCTGCCACGCAGGCCAGCCCCACAGCCGCGGCCACGCCGTAGAAGGCCACATCGCCGGCCCTGCGCATGGAAATGGACGCCGCAAGCTTCACGGAGCCGTAGAGCAACGCCAGGACGCCGATCACTAGTGCCGGCAGCAGCAGAAAGAACACGGACGGGCTGGGCAGGCGGATGCCGCGGTAGTTGAGCAGCTCAAAACCGACCGCCGTCGCCAGGCACCCGACAACGGCGGTAGCAACAATTCCAATAAGGACTGCGCCACGCACGTTCAAGGCAAGCAGCAGCAAGGTCGTGGCCAGCCCGAACACCGCCAGCAGCGTGTAGCGGTTGTGAATGTCCCCGAACTTGATCAGGATGCCCGGCGCGTCCACCACCAGCCCGGCATACTGCATCCCGATAAGCGTCAGGAGCAGGCCGATCCCACCTGCAATGGCGCGCTTGAGGCTGTCCGGGATGAACTCCATTATGCGCGCCCGGAAACCGACGAACGACAGCAGCACGAACACGCAGCCGCCGATGAGCACGGCGGTGAGGGCTTGCTGCCAGCTCAACCCCCAGGCGAGGCAAACGGTATAGGTGAAGAACGCGTTGTGCCCCATTGCCGGAGCAAGGGCGATCGGGTAGTTTGCCAGGAACGCCATGAGCAGGCACGAGAGGGCGCTGCCCATGCACGTCGCCACCAGTATCCCGCCGGCAGGGAACGGGTTGCCGGGCGTGCCCGCTTTCATAAGCATGGCGGGCTGAACGAACATGATGTAAGAGAGGGCCATGAACGTTGTGATGCCGCCCAAGACCTCCCGCCCCACCGTCGTCTGCCGCTCTTTCAGTTGAAAAACTCTTTCCAGGGATCCCATGGGCCTTCTCTCCGCATTCAGCCAGTTTCGTCACGCATTATAGGTAACGGCCACAAAGGATCGCAAGGGTCAAAATGAAGTGCGGGGGCCGGGGTGCGGACCGCTTTCTGCAACGGCTGGTGCGCTGGTGCATGTGGAGGCCGCGGCGGTTATAATGGCCGCGATAGTCTGCTCCGTCGCATCTGCACTACAGGAGTTGCCTGCGTGGAAGTTCGAGACAGCAACGCAAAGTGTCGGGGGCCTGCCAACGCGGCGCCTGCTGATGCTTCTGCGGGACCGGGCGGGGTCCCGGAGGGCGGCACATCGAGGCCCGTGACAGAGCATGTTGAGATGTCCTCGCCGGAGGAAACGCAGCCGGCTCCTACCGACTACAGGGGCAACATCTGGCTGCTGGTGGCGGTTGTCGCGGTGGTGTTGGCTGCCTGGGCGGCCGAGAGGCTTGCGCAAGTCTGGCACAGCAAGGCTCCCCTCAACCCAGAACCAGGCAGCGGGGGTACCACGGGCAATCTGCCTGCAGCATCTGGCAGGCCGCCGCTTCTGGGCCAGGACCCGGCTCGGCCCCTTCGCTTCCCGCCCTGCGCGACCAGGTTGCAGGACAGATGGTAATGGTCCACCTCACCTCATCCCGCACGGCCCATGCGACGGATGCGGATGGCACGTGCTGGATGCGACGCTCACGCTCTGGTTCGGGTGGAGGTCAGTTTACCCTGGGACGGAGGTCTGGTCGCCCACATCCCGATGAGCTCACCGCTTCTGGCCGACGTGGCGCTGCGCCGCCCGCGCCAGTTCCCGGCCGAGGGCGACGCAAGCCTCCGCATCCTTCCCCTCGGGCCTGCCCCTGACGGACACGGTTTTGCCGACCTGGGGGCCGATGCGCCTGAAGAGTTCCTCGTGAGGTTTCTGCGCCTTGCCACCCCCGCCGTGTGTGATAAAAAGCGCCACCGGCATGCCGCTGATCTGCTCTTTGCCGGCTTCCTTAAGAAACAGCCAGTCGTCCATGAACTGCTTCATGCCGCCGGCAGGGTAGCTGTAGTAGTCCGGCGTGCCGAAGGCAGCTCCGACGCAGCCCCCCAGAATGCGAGGGTCCACACGCCCGTCGTTAGTGTTGGCGAGCACAACCTCGAACGCCCCGCCTTCCCGCACGCCCTTTGCCACAAGCTCGGCAGCGGCCCTGGTGTTGCCGGCCTGCTGGGAATGATAGACGATGACGATCTTGTTCTCCGGCATCCTTTCGTCCCTCCGCGACAAACATGTCGTTACCATTCCGGGAGCGCCCCGTCTCGCTGCTCGCGGAACTGCTCCCACAGGCGCTTGAAACGGCCCTCGTAGACCATTTCGAACAGCCGCCTCTTGCCAGGGAATTCCGCTTCGACGAACTCCTTCAGTTGGCGGATCGCAATTACCACGTCAACAGCCGCATAGTCGCTAGCCACTATCAGCGACGCGATGCGCTCTGCTTCCCGTTGCAATCGCCGGTAGGCTACCTCCTCACGTCGAGCCTCTGAGTGCGCGACCACCCCCCCTCTCCCCTACTCTGAAAAACCACCTCCTCTGCCCTGCCGCCAGCCCGTTTCTAACAGAAAGGCCGCCAGCGTTCAAGGGTCAGGGCAAAGCCGCTTGACAGCGGGCTACACAACCGTATAATAGATAGATGCCATGGCAAAAGGGCTAACAGCAAGGCAGAGGGAAGTCTTCGAGTTCATCCGGCACACGTTCCGCGCGGCGCATCGTCCGCCGACGGTGCGCGAGATTGCCGAGCACTTCGGTTTCCGCAGCCCGAAGGCCGTTACTGACCACCTCAATGCGCTGGAACGCAAGGGTTACATCGTGCGGCGCAGCCGCAAGTCACGCAACATCGAGATTCCCGAGGATTTCGCTCCGGACGGCATCCCCGTTGTGGGACGCATCGCTGCCGGCTCGCCGATACTGGCCGTGGAGAACCTTGAGGGGTCCATCTCGCTGAACAACCTGTTCGCCCTCTCGGCGACAACCTTTGTGCTGCGCGTTCAGGGCGACAGCATGCGGGAGGCGGGCATCCTCGACGGCGACTATGTCGTCGTGGAAGGCGAGGCGCCGGTCAAGAGCGGCACGATCGCCGTGATCCTGCTGGGAGACGAGGCGACGGTGAAGCGGGTGTTCTTCGAGGGCGAGCGCGTGCGCCTGCACGCCGAGAACCCAAGCTTCGAGGACATCACCGTGGACGTATCGAGCCCCGGCTTCCGGCTATGCGGGCCCGTGCGGGGTGTGGTACGCAGGCTGTAGCGCGAGGGCCTGCCCTATCTGTCGCTGCCCGGCCCTTCCAGTAACTCCAAGCGCTGTTCCAGTTCGTCTATGCGCTGACGCAGTTCCCAGTTCTCCAGCCGCAGTTCCCAGACGAGTCCCTGGTCCGTTCCGTACAGCCCGAAGTCCGCAGGCCCGGTGGGGCTGAGCAGCCCGCTCCAACTGACCTCGCGGCGGGTCCTGGGCGACATGCTCGAGATCAACAGCGGGCGAGCACCGACCTCCACCGACACGGTCTTGAGCTCCTGCCCACGCAGCACCTGCAATTCCACGCGGGCGCCGGGGGCCATGCGGCTCACCTTCGCCTCAAACACGCCGGGGGTGCGGATCACATCGCCGTCCATCGCCAGCAGCACGTCGCCAGGCCGGACTCCCCCCGCATGGGCCGGGGAGCCGCTGAGCACGCCCCTGACCGTCAGGCCTTCCATGCCGGGGGAGCATGCCACGGCCAGGCCGAGCCAGCCGACACGGCGGCTGCGGCCCTGGATCAGATCGGCAAGGATGGGGTCCAAGGCTTTGGCGGGCAGCGCAAAGCAGCCCCCGCCGCTCGCGTCCGGCGGCGTCCTCGCTCCGAGCACGACGCCGACTAGGTGCCCGCCATGGTCCAGGACCGGCCCCGATGCGAGGCCCGTCCTGGGCGGCAATTCGACCCGCAGGAGCCCGTCCCAGCGCACGCCTGAAAGCTTCACGCAGGCCTGTGACGATGACAGGACTCCTGGTGCCACGGCGACATCGGCCTCTCCTTCCGGGCAGCGGCCTGCACAGGCCGTCAGCACCCATGCTCCAGGCTCCGGTGCTTCCTTGGAGGGTTCAAACGAAACTGTGTGCTCTAGGCCGGTCCTGAGCAACGCAAGGCCGCTGCGCTGGTCCAAGGCCCAGAGCTGTGCTTGGGCGACATCACCCCCTGCCCGCTCGACCCGTATCCGCGTGCTGCCGCTGACCGCCAGCAGGCTGGTCAGCACATGCCCCTCGCCGGTGGCGAAGAAGCCTGTGTTGACCATCACGTATTCCGGGCCCGGTCCTCCGGGGGCGCGCACGCGGCTCTCAACCAAGACCACGCACTCACGCGCCTTCTGGACGGCGGCCCGGAAATCGGGCCGCATCCCCTCCGAGGCAGAGGCAGCAACGAAGGTGACCAGACAGAAACCTGCTGCCACCGCGGCAAGCCTGGCGCGCGCAACGCAGCGCCCCTGGTCACCACCAGTACCCGGCCTGCTCTGAATCATACAAGACGTTCTCTACCGGCACGTCCACGCCTGGTGAACTGGTCAACAGAAGACGTCCCTGCTGAGTGGCGTCCTGGCGTTGGCTCCATGCCCCCCGGGGGCCATCCACCGGCTGGGCATAACCCACAACGATATGGAGGCCGTCCTGCTGGGGTGAAGAGGCGAGGCCAATGTGCACGGGTTGAAACCCCGTCTCACTGCCCGCCTGCCCGAAAAGAGGCGGGCTCCCCTGCCGGGGCGGCACGGAAGGCTTGAGCAGTGCCGCTGCGCTCTGGTAGATGAAAAAGCCTGCAACCAGAATGGCGGCGATGCTAGCCGAGGCGACAAGCACGCGGAATGAGGGGAAGGGATAGCTCCGGATCGCCAGCGCCCTGTGCAGTCTGCGAAGGCGGGCGGGACTGAGGTACGTGCGCGCAGGGGCCAGCTCTTCAACTGACCCGAGGAGCGCCGCCTGTGCCTGCTTGAGCAGTTGCAGTTCGGCGCGGCATGTGGGGCAGCCTGCCACATGCTCTTCCAACACCCTGCGCAATTCAGGATCGCCCTTTTCGTCCAGCAGATCAACCAGCCGCTCTCTCGCCGCGTCGCATTCCATTTGAGAACCTCCACGCATTTAGTGCAGCCCGAGCTGGCTGTGGTTCAAACAAGCAAGCTATTCTCGGACAGCTCAAGGGGCGATCATGCCCCAGTGGCGTCTGATCTTGCCCGCTATCCTCTGCAGCGCATAGTGGATGCGGGACTTCACCGTTCCGAGCGAACACCCCAGAGTGTCCGCGACCTCCTGATAAGACATCCTTTCGATATACCGCAGGACAAGGACGCTGCGGTGGTGCGCGGGCAGCTCGTCCAACGCCTCCCGCACCAGTTGAGCCGTCTCGCGCTGCGTCACCTCCTCGGGCGCTCCGGGGCGGTGGTCGGTAAGGAGCTCCGCGAGGTTGACCTCCTCGGTCCCGGAAACCATCTCATCCAAGGCAACGAGCTTGCCTTTGCGGCGCAGCCATGCCCGGAACTTGTTCAGCAGAATGCCATAGAGCCATGTGTAGAACGAAGAGCGCCCCTCGAAACTCTCCAGGGAAGTGATTGCCGCAAGGAAGGTCTCCTGGACAAGGTCCTCCGCAGCCTCCGGGTCGTTGCACATGAAGAGTGCTGCGCGCATGAGGCGGTCGTAGTGCGCGTGGGCGAGCTCGTCGAGTAGCCTTTTGTTGGCCACGGCACATCGGTGCTCAACTTGGGTCAAATGGTCCACCGCACAGGCGGAACATCCACCCGGCGGCCACAAGGGAGAGCACTTGACGGCCGGGCGGAGTCCGGCCCGAATCTACCCTATCCCCTGCCACCAAGCATGCGGGCGGCGGCTTGCTGCACAAGCCGGCCGTCCACGCGATCCCCATAGGCGCTCATGACGGTCTTCATAAGCTGGCCCAGGTCTCGCGGGCCGTAACTGTGCTCCTCGATGAGGCGCTGCACGAGGTTCTCGATTTCGGCGGGGCTCATCTGGGCAGGAAGGAACTCCGCCACGACCTGCCGTTCGGCCATGAGCTCCGCTGCTTTGTCCGGCCGGTTCAGTCTTTGGTACTCGTCCGCTGACTTCGCCAGCTTCTTGGCGTAGGCCTTTACCACAGCGGCCTCGTCGAACTGCTGTCCGGACGCCTTCGCCACCTCCAGTTCCGCCAGCAGCATTCGCAGCACGCTGAGCCGCTTCTTGTCTCCCTTGCGCACACACTCCTGTATACCCTTGGCGATCTGCTCCTGCAGGCTCATGTGCCCCTTCCTTCAGTTGGCTGGCCGCTGCTGCCTCTCGAAAGGCGCCAGGCTTCCAGCATGGCGTCCGCACAGGCGCGGTTCATCTCAGGATCGGTCCACAGGCGGTTCAACCGCTGCAGGCAAGCGACGGGCTCTTTGTCCGGTGGCAGGTAAGCCATCCCATCGAGCGATCCAAGCACGACCTCCGG
>CAYYNS010000077.1:0-7622 GCA_964473085.1 uncultured candidatus Brocadiaceae bacterium | reverse complement strand
AGCCACTTCAACCTGATCGAGCGCGTGCACATGCTCCACGGTTTTGCCGAGACGATGATGGACCTGTGCGGCGCGCCCGAGAAGGTAGAAAGGCTCGTTGACATGGTCCTGGAGTGGAAGCTGGAGCATTTCGATGAGCTGCACCGCCGTTTCGGAGGGCGCGTCCACGGGCTTTTCCTGACCGATGACTGGGGCACGCAGGAAGCACCGTTCATCAGCCCGCAGATGTTCAGCGAGGTCTTCCTGCCGCGCTACCGCCGGCTCGCCGATGCGATCCACGCGCACGGCTGGCACTTCATCTTTCATAGCTGCGGCAAGATCAACGAGCTTGTCCCACACATGATCGAGGCAGGGGCGGACGTGCTCAACATGCAGCAGCCGCGCTGCTACGGGATCGAGGAGATCGGCAGGCGCTTCGCAGGGAAGGTGGCCTTTCTGACCACCGTTGACATCCAGGCAACCCTTCCCCGCGGGGAGGCCGCCGCTGTGCGCGAGGAAGCTGGGCTGCTGGTCAGGCACTGGAGCACGCCCGAGGGCGGGCTGATCGTGTTCAACTACGGCGACCCCGCCGCGCTCGGCGTCAAGCCGCAAACCGCTGAGGTGATGTTCGACGCCTTCGTGCGCCTCATGAACTACTGGGCCTGAACACCTGGGCTGCGGCCACACCCTGCGCGGCGAGCGCATCACATCCCCAGCGAGCTCATGTCGCCCGTCAGAAGCGCCCATTCCTTGAAAAGGAACCACTCCTGGTTATCTTCGATGTACTCCCGTGTGTTCTGGAGCATCTCGTAGTGCTCGTTCTCCTCGCTGGCGAGCCGCTCAAGCAGGCTCCGCTGGGCGGCGTCCTTCACCTTTGCGGCGGCACCGTGGTAGAGGCTGTAGCTCTGTTTCTCCATTGAAAGGGCAGTGCGGATGGCTTCTTGTTCGTCAGCGGTCACCTCGCCACCCCCGCCAGCCGAGCCTGCGGCGCTGCTGAACACCGTCCTGATGTTTGCCCGCGGCATAGGCATCCTTGCCACATCTACGCCCATGCCCTTTGCGATGCTCTCGACGATGCCAAGGTGGCGCTCCTCGTCCGCAGCGAATGACTCAAACAACCGCTTTGCCGGTGCACTGGCTGCCTTCCGCGCCGCATCCGCATAGAGCCGCGCCCCATCCATCTCCATCTTGCGAGCGAGCTGAACGGTTTCGTTCAGGCCCTTTGCCATGCTTGCCACCCCCTGTCTGGAATGTCGCCACTGACACAAAGGGCAAGTAATGTAGAATAGCGGCGCGATGTTGTCAAACCGCGGGGAGAGGCGCTGGGCTACCGGATTCCGTGTGCGCTCATCTCAGACAGGGCCGTGCGCCCCTGGCCTGCCCAAAGCGTTGCCTCCCGCACATTCTCGCGGGCCCGGCAGGCAGCCTCCACCGAGGCCGCCTCCAGCTCTGACAGGTACAGGGAGCCCGGCGGCCTGTAGTCGGCGTAGGCCCACGTCCCAACTGCCGGCCCGCAGTGCGTGTGCGAGGTATTCAGCAAGATGTGGCTCGCAGGAAGGCCAAGCCTGCGCCCGATCGCCCCCGGGGGGCGATTTGCCAGCCAGGCCCAGCGACAAAGGCCAGACGGGCCGGGCAAAAGCGGAACATCCAAAACACCCCTAAACGGCTGACAAGGCGCCGAAACTGACTGAAAAACGCTTGACATTGAACTGGAGTCGTCTTATCATCGCTGGCCAGTAGGAAGAGGAGGACGGAGCACGGGGGGCGGGACCCTTGTGCCAACGAAGTCTCACAAAGAGAAGTGATTATTTTTCAGAGCAATAGCAAGGAGGTGCCAGAGATCCACCAGCCATCCGCATAAGGAGTAAAGGAAGGGTCTGAATGGGAAACAGCAGGAACCTTCTGAGGTTTGAGGAGAGGGGCGATGAGTGAGGTTAACAAGGAGATGGAGCGCAGGTTGCAGGAGATGCGGCAGAGCATCAGCGACCTGCGGTCTGCTTTGCGCAGGGCCCAAACCGTGCGCATTGTTGGCACCCTTGCCGGTCTCGTCATAGCCATCCTGTATGCAATTCTTTTCGTGAACCTTATCAAGACGAGTTTTGATCCGAATCGTCTAATTACGGCTGCGCGAGCGGAAATGCGCAAGGACACGTTCCAGGCCAATGTAGACCGGCTCATCAAGCGTGCCAAAGCAGAGGTTCTGCCTGAGTTCCAGAAGTCACTCGAAAAGAAGGTCGAGGAACTGAAACTGGGTCCTGCCCTGGAGCAGGAGCTGCCACGGCTGGCAGGCGAAGTCATGCCCGTGGTCATGCAGGAAGCCGTCAAGAAGGTAGGCGAGATGGAGTTGACCTCCCTGTTCGCCGAGGAGTTGTCCAACCTGGCGGTCCAGGTGGGGCCGGTCTACATGGCCGAGACCAGGAAGATGCTCGAGGAGCTGGGCCTGATGGATGCATTCGCCGACGGGATGAAGGCTCAGGCCGGCAAGATCGGCGAGGCTTACCGCACGGAGCTGCATCGGGTTGCGCCTGAAATCCTGACGGCGCTGAAGGCCCAGCAGGATGAGCTCGCCCAGGAGCTGACGGCCTGGCTGGAAGGGCGCATCCGGACCGAGCTCGAGACCAGCCTCCGCGAGAACGAGGCCTTGATCAGAAAGGAGACCGGCTTGACCGAAGAGGTGGTCGAGCAGAAACTCGCCAGCATCGTGGTGGCGGCCGACGACGCCATCCGCGGCATGGTCAAGCAGAGGACCGACAAGTACCAGGCCGACCTCCAGGCCATCAACGAGATGCTCAAGCAGGTCCCCGACAGCAAGGAAAAGGATCCTGCCAAGCTGGAAGACGAGATGGGCAGGGTGCTGATCCAGCTCCTGAGGAGGAAACTGCCCGAGTACAGAAGCCCGCTTGAGTGGGGGGAGGGCCAGTAAATGAGCGAAGAAACCAGGAGAAACGCCAGTCTGGCAGGCCTGCAAGCGCAGGTTGACGAGCTTTCCAGGGAACTCAAGCAGATCAGCGACGCGGCCGCAAGACGCGGCAAGATCACCGCTTGGACGCTGATCATTGTCTGCGCCATCGTCGCGATCTACTTGGGCGTGCTCTACAGGCGGGTGGCGCCGGCCATCCAGCCGGACGTCCTGGTGCCGCTGGCCATTAACCAGATGGCGGCGCACGAGGACCAGTTCCTGACGACCCTCAAGACCAGCGCAGACGCGATGGTGACGTCGCTCGAACCGCAGATGCGCAAGTTCGCACAAGATCTGCCCGAGCTGACGGACAAGCTGGCAGCCCAGATCAAGGAGAACATCCCGCTCTGGATAGACCAGCTTGAACCGCAATTGGCAGAGCTCAAGACGGCGCTTCCAGAGAAAAGGAGGGCGCTCGCCGAGAAGCTCATCGCGGCCGCGCCGGATGTCATGGGGAACCTCAAGCCGCGGTTGCTTGAGCTCAAGCCGAAGATCCCCGAAATGACCAAGAAGCTTGGGGACACCCTCGCCGAGCAGGCACCTGACGTCGTGGACAGCCTGAGGGACTCACTGATCAAGGTCATGCCAGGCGCCAGGAAGATGCTCGTGCAGCGCATCACGGCGGCACTTGCAGAACCGACCTCGCGAACCGGCGCGGTCGTTGACCAGGCCGTTGGGGTAGTGCTGGCCCAGCACAGGGAGGACATCGCCAAGCTTTCGGGCGAGGATCTCTCCAAAAAGCTCCAGGCGGCCTTCGAAGAGGCAGCCGGGCCGGTGCTCGACGAGTTCGACAGGCCACTGGCCGGAGCGATAAAGCAGGTCAGAGAGGACCTTGCTGACCTGTTGTCCAGGGCGCCCGACGGCCTCACCGAGGAGGAGCAGCTCGAGCTGCGGCTCGTGCAGCTAGCCAACACCTACTTCAAGGTCAAGATGCTCGAAAAGGAGGAGTAGCGGCCCTCAAGGCCGAAGGACGATTGCTCGGCCGGGCGGCTGCTGCCTAAGCAGGCTGGCCTCTGCCCCCGGCCGAGCTCGTTTATCCACATGCTGGTCAGAAAGGCCCGAGGCCACCTGTGCTCCCGAAGGCTTGGCGGGGCAGGGTTCCACGGCTAGGATTGTGGTCCTCGCGTCCTGTCCGCAAGCATCTGGCGCATCTCATCCGAGCGGACGAATTTCACCCCCACCGCTTCCATCTCGCGCCTGGCGTTGGCCGCATCGCCCGGACGCACTTCAATCCCCCGCACGGCGTCCTCGATGACGAACACCTCGAAGCCATGTCTGCGTCCGTCAAGTGCCGTGGCCTTCACACAGTATTCGAGGGCCAGCCCACCGATCCAAAGCCGCCCGATCCCACGCTCACGAAGCGCCCCCACGAGGCCCGGCGCGTCGAACCCGGAATAGGCTTCCCTGCCGGCGTCGGTGCCTTTCGACACTACGAGGTCAATGCGCCGCGCTTCGAGCGACGGGTGGAACTCGGCCCCCGGCGCGCCCTGCACACAGTGCGGCGGCCACGGCCCGCCTTGCGCATGAAACGAGCAGTGAGCCGGCGGATGCCAGTCTCGCGTCGCAACCTTCAGAAAGCCGCCGGCGCGCAGCAACTGGTTCAGCACCGGCACTACCTCATCCCCACGAGGCACTGCGAGCGCCCCGCCGAGGCAAAAGTCTCGCTGCACGTCCACAACAATGAGCGCGTCGCACACCGGCTCCACTCCCCTCGCTGCGACCCCTTCCGCTCACTTTATTGGAGAACCAGCTTGAAGCTCAAAGTGTCCAGCCACACGCTCTGACCGGCCGGCACGTTGGCACTCAAGCCGACAGATTATTACTATTTTCCACGACTCTTCATCCCAATTCAACGCCGGTGTGCGCCCCCGGCCGGACAGGGGTTGCAGAGCGGGCATGGCAGGCTGCGCATTGACGCATTTGACCCATGACCAGTAGAATAGAGGTGTGTGCGTAAGCAATCCTTTGGAGAATATCCTATGCCCCTGGTGGAATGCCGGCTGGCCAAGATCGTCAGGAGGGAGAGCCACGACGGCCAGGTGGTCGTGCTCGAAGAGGTCGACGGCTCCCGCCGGTTCCCGATCATCATAGGCATATTCGAGGTCTTTGCAATCCAGAGGTTTGTCAATGACGAGCGCCCTCCGCGGCCTTTCACGCACGAGCTCATCGGGAACATCTGCCGGGCACTCAACGTGTCTATCGAGAAGATTGTCATCAACGAGCTGCGGGACAGGACTTTCTTCGCCCGCCTGGTCCTGAAGCAGGATGGCAAGCTCTACGACGTGGACAGTCGGCCGAGTGACGCCATTGCGCTGGCCGTCATGACGGGGGCGCCCATCTTTGCCGAAGAAGAGGTGATCAAGACGGCTTCGCAGGACTTCGGCTGATGGAGGTCCTGCCCCCTACCTTCCCCGGTGCAGAGGCAAGTAGACGCGGAACGTGGTGCCCTGCCCCACGGCGCTTTCGAACGCAACGGTGCCGCCATACCGCGTGACAAGGGCCTGCACCAGAGCCAGGCCCAATCCCATATAGCCCTCACCCTTCGTGGTGAAGCACGGCTCGAAGATCCGTCCTTTGATCTCGTCCGCAATGCCCACGCCCGTGTCGCGCACGCGCAGGACGCACTGGCGGCCCACCGCCCCGATCGAGACCGAGAGCGTTCCCCCATTCGGCATGGCATCCAGCGCGTTGGTCACCAGGTTCGTGACGATCTGCCGGATGTGGGCCTCCGGAATGCGCACTGTCACACCGTCCGCAAGATCGAGGTCCACTTTGTGGCTGCTCTGCTCGGGAGCCGGAAGCAACATTGACATCGCCTTGCGGACGACCGGCGCTATGTCCACCAGGGCGGCCGGCTGCGCAAAGCCCATATCCGCAAACTGTGACATGCCCGCCACGATCCTGCGCCCAGCCTCGACAGCCTCCAGGGCAATCCCGACGTCGCGCTCCATCTCGGTCCGTTCGCCCCGCAGCTTCATCAACTCCAGCCGGCCCTGGATGGCCCAGAGGATATTCTTGAAATCGTGGGCCAGGCCGGCGGCCATCCGGCTGAGGACCGTGAACTTCTCTTGCTCTTCGCGCAGGCGGGCGGCGCCGGCTGCACCAGCGACGAGCCTGGCATTGCAAAGGGCCGCCCCAGCGTAAGCCGACAGGAGCGTAAGCACGTTCAGGTCGGCCTCCGTGAAGCCGTCGCCCCTGCTGAGGTTGTCCACGTAGATCACGCCCACCAGTTCGCCGCGGGCGATCATGGGCGCGCACATGACAGAGCGGATGCCCTGCCCCAGGACGCTGGTCCGCTCGCGCAGCACGGGGTCAGTCGAGGCGTCCTTGATTAAGACGGGCGCCCGCTTGTTCGCCACGTCGCCGACAATGGTATGGCTGATCGCGTCCGCGGCTCCGCGCACTGCCAGGACGTTGTGGGCGATTCGTACCTCCAGAGCGCCAGACTCGTTCAACAGAACGGCAAAGCCTCGATCGGCCAGGAAATATTCAGTGAGGGTGTCCACCAGGTATGCGAGAATGCCGTCTGCGTTGTCTATGCCCGCCAGCTCGCGCGCGACATCCAGAAGCACGCGTTCGTGCCTCGCATGCGGGACTTGTCTGCGCCGCACCATGCTCGCCTCCCCTGTTCTCGCACCCTCCTGGATCCACGCGTGTCGTATTGTAGAACGCCCGCGCCAGCAGGTCAATACTTTCCTGGCGGCGAGCATAGCTTTTATTGGGCCACGGCTGCGCGGAGCGCCCGCGCGAGCGCCACCATGTCGTCCGGCACCTTCGCCTCGAAACACATCAGACGCTTCAGGACAGGGTGCCAGATCGTGAGGCGACGGGCATGCAGCGCCTGCCGTTCCAGGATGGGCTCCTCTGAAGGCTGGTGCTCAGCGCCGGTCAGGTCGCTCATGTAGATCGCATCCCGCACGCCGTAGAGCGAATCGCAGACGATCGGATGGCCGATATGGTGCATGTGAACGCGGATCTGATGCGTGCGGCCGGATTCCGGAAAGCACCGCACCACTGAAAACTCGCCCAGGCGCTCGACGACCTCGTATGTAGTGCGAGCCGTCTTGCCCTCATCATGGCGGACCGCCATCTTCTCCCTGGCGCGGGCATGCCGCCCGATCGGCGCGTCCACGACGTCGCCGTCCAGCTCGATGCGGCCCTCGCAGATTGCCAGGTACTCCTTCTTGGTCTTCCGAGAGAGGAACTGGTGCGCAAGCCTCTGGTGCACGGACTCATCCTTGACCAACAGGATGACGCCGCTTGTGTCACGGTCCAGGCGGTGAACGACACCCGGCCGCAGCGGCCCACCCTGGCCGCTGAGCTGCTGACAGTGGTAGGCCGCAGCATTCACGAGGGTACCAGCCAGGTGGCCCTTGGCGGGATGGACGACCATGTCCGGGGGCTTGTTGACGACAAGGATCCAGTCGTCTTCATAGATGATCTCCAGCGCGATGTTCTCAGGCTCAAGGCCACCGCCACGCATCATCGGCACCCGCACCGCCACGTGCGCCCCCACCTGGAGTGCGTGCGAAGGCTTGACAGCGCGACCATCTACCGTGATCCCACCCTCTTCGATAAGCTTCTTGATGAAGGTCCGCGAGTAGTCCGGGAAACGTGAGGCAAGGTAGGCATCTATACGACCGCGCGTCGGAGGGTGCGAGACGACAAACTCGAAGGTCTTGAC
>CAYYNS010000076.1:0-7640 GCA_964473085.1 uncultured candidatus Brocadiaceae bacterium | reverse complement strand
ATCTGGAGGATGGCGCGCCAGTTGCCGGGGTTGCGGAACTCAGTGGCCACAATCAAGCAGAGCTGGCCGTCTATCTCGATCACTGTTCCGCGGCGCAGGTTTCCGAACTGCTCCATCGAGCGCTCCTTGGAGTATTCTCGAGAATATGCAAAGTCCTCATGCCCGAAGCGCCTGTGCGGCCATTATTATAGACGGTGCGCTTGTCGGGCGCCAGTAGAGCTATTCTCGCCCGGCGGCTTGAGGCCTTCCCCTGCACGCTGCGGCAGCGTGGCAAGGGGGGAAAGGATTGACATGCCGCGAGGACGTGGGTATACATGCCCAGGCCGTATGAGTTCTGGTCCGTTATGCCTGTAGTCCTTTGCGGAATGTCTCGTCATGACGCAGATTTCCTTTCGCGGCGCGGCAGCTTCGGATGCGGAGGCGATCTGCCAGGTGCTGCGCTCGGTATCAGACCTGAGGGCTGATGATCCCGCCTGGGAGCAACGTCGCGGGGCCATTGCCTCGTCTGCCTGGCAATGGCGGGTTGGCATTGCGGATGGGCGCATCCTCACCGTCGTACAGGCGGCGCCCTCAGCCGTGTGGTTCGGCAGGTCGCGCATCCGCTGGGCGGACGTGGGCGACGTGAGCGTCGTGCCGGAGCTTCAGGGGAGGGGCCTCGGCTCCCAGGCAATGACCGACGTCGTCGAGTGGATGCGCGCCGCTGGCTACGCGGTGACGCGCCTGGGCGGGCTGACCCGCTTCTACAGCCGCTTCGGTTACCAGAGCTTCCCGCGGCAGTATGTCGAGTTTCCCATCCACACGTTCCGTGCCGGTGCCCGCAGGCTGCCATTCCTGGAGACCGTCAAGCCCGCGCTCAAATACGACGGCCAGGTGCGGTCCTTCGACGAGCAGCGCGACGCGCCGGGCGCGTGGGAGGTGGCGGAGACCTTCACCCTGCACCGCACCGGCTGCCGGGTGTTCGAGCGCCCGGCTCCAGGCAGCCTATCCGGGCGGCCTGCGGTGGTCTTCGAGCAGGGAGGCCGCGTGCGCGGCATCGCCGCCTACCGCATCTACCACGACGAGGTCAGCGCATACGAGGCGAAGGTGACCGCCTACCAACTTGCCTATGAGCCTGGCTGCCCGGAAGCGCTCGACGCGCTGGTCAAACACCTCTTGCGGCTCGCCTACTCGGAGGGGGCCGGGCGCCTCACCGCTCTGTTGCCGCCGGACGACGCCATGGTTGCCGACCTCGGACGCCTGGGGGGCGCCTGGAACCTCTGTCAGACGAGCGAGCAGGTAGCAGGCAACATGATCCAGATCCTCAGCCTCCGGGCGCTGCTGGAGTGCATCGAGGACGAATTGTCCGATCGCGCCGGCCGCGTGGCGTGGCGCGGCTCCGTCTGCTTGGACATCGATAGGGAGCGGGCGGCCCTTGCCGTCGAGCGCGGGACAGTGGCGCTCGCAAACACCCAGGATGCCGAAGTCACCATCTCAATGAGCCAGGCTGAAATGCTCAGGATGGTGCTGGGCATAATGCCGCCGGTATGGCCAGCTAAAGTCGCGCCGGACCACCCTGCCTATGCGGCGATGGCAGCCCTGTTCCCGCCGCTCAGCGGTGGCTTCAACACATGAAGCGGGGCCTGGGAAGCGACTGTTGAGCTTTGGGAAAGAAATGCAGAACGCCTACTTGCCACGAATTCGCCTTACGGCGAATCAGGGCAGCACCCAAGAGGCACCCCAACCGGAAACCAAAGCCGGGTGCCACGTCCAAACCCGGGGGCTGTAACACAATGAACGTGGCATGGGCATCTTGCCCATGGAGCACGGGCATGAAGTAGATGCTGACTGGAATCACTTTCACACCACGCCCCCACATGCGCGCAGGACGGCCTCGTAGGCCCACCTGTCCCACTCGGGCTCAACACCGATGCCGTGCAGGTCCCCGTAGTTTTTCACGATCAACCCGCCCCGGAACGTATCCACCAGCCGCTGGGCCTCGGCCTCGATGTAGGCGCGGTCGCCCGTCGGCATCACCCGCTGTATGTCAACAGGCGACCAGAGGCCCACCTTGTGCTCCCTGAGCAGTGCCGCCAGCGCCGGCATGTCGTAGGCCCTGGGCTGATCGAACTGGAAGCAGTCAATCCCGGCTGCGATCAACTCGGGCAAGAGCTCCCAGTTATAGCCGCAGGAGTGCATCAGCACCTTCAAGCCGCGCTCGTGCGCCGCGCCAACCAGCCGCTCGTAGTGGGGCCTGAAGACCTCGCGCCACATCCGCGGCCCGATCAGCGCCTTGGTCTGCGTGCCCAGGTCCTCGCAGAAGAAGATGCCCTCCGCGCCGCAGTCCGCAAACCGGTGGATCACCCGTACAAACAGGTCGGTGACGATCGCGTGGAGGCGGTCCAGTTCATCGCGGCATTCGATCAGGTCCGTGAAATAGACCTCCATCTTGCGCAGGTAGCGGCTGGTGGCGAAGACCCAGCCGGGAACGAAGGCGTTCTTGAACTTGTCCGTGGGCTGGGCGAGCGCCTCGGCGGCCTCCTTGTAGCGGGCGGGGTTGTCGTAGTCAGGAAGCCGCAGCGAGTCGAGCTGGCTCCAGTCGCGGATAGCAGGCTGATAGACCTCGCCGCTCTGCGAGCGGCCCGGCACGCGGTACCACACGTTGCCCCATTCGTCGGTGTAGTATTCGAACTCGCCCTCCTTCCACCGCTTCTCCGTGAAGGTCTGGGACGGGCCGAGGGCGCAGCCGACCATGTCGTTGATGCGCTCGCCGTCGAAGGTCAGGCCGGGCCTGTCGGGGTTCTCATGCGCCAGGTTTGCCAGGATGGTCTCGCGCGGGGTCATCTGCGCGGAAGACTCCAGGGACGCCACACCGGCAGGGCGACGTCACAGGGGACGATCTACTTGTAGCTCCACGTGGTCCTTTCCGGGCCGTCCTTGAGCTCGATGCCGAGGTCGGCAAGCTGCCGCCGGACGGCGTCGGCAAGCTCGAACTGCCTTGCCTGCCGCAGGCGGGCGCGGGTTTCGATAAGGGCTTCGATGAGCTGCGCCTCCAGGCCGCGCGCGCCCCGCCCTACGGCGGGCTGGGCGCCCGCGTCCACGTCCCGCAGTATCCCCAAGACGCCCTCGCCGAGTTCCTGGTAGAGGCCGTCCAACGCGGCGAGCGCAGTAGCCGGGAGGGCCTCCCCGCTGTCGAGCAGGCGGTTGACCTCGCGGGTGAACTTGCCCAGTTGGCCGAGCGCGCCCGCCGTGTTGAAGTCGTCGTCCATCTCGGCCATGAAGTCCTTGCGTGCCTGCTCGACGAGCCCGGCGACCTGTGGCGGCACGGCCCCCTGCCCGCCGTACGGCGGGGCGGGCGGGACGAGCTGGAGGCGCCTGCGCAGCTCCGAGGCCGCCTGCTCGATCCGCTCAAGGCCCTTGCGCGCCGCCTCCAGCGCCTCCGGCGAGAAGTCGAGCGGGCTGCGGTAGTGACTGGTCAGCACGAAGTAGCGCACCACAAGCGGCCGCACCGGCACGCCCAGCGGCGGGTTGCCGGCAAAGGCGTCCTTGAGCGTGATGAAGTTGCCCAGGCTCTTGCCCATCTTCTGCCCGCCCACGGTCACCATGTTGTTGTGGAGCCAGTAGCGCACGAACGGCTTTCCGGTGGCGCACTCGCTCTGCGCGACCTCGTCCTCGTGGTGCGGGAAGATGTTCTCCAGGCCCCCGCCGTGGATGTCGAGGGTCTCGCCCAGGTACTTCATGCTCATCACGGAGCACTCCAGGTGCCAGCCGGGGAAGCCCACGCCCCAGGGGCTGTTCCAGCGCATGATGTGTCCAGGCTCAGCGCGCTTCCAGAGCGCGAAGTCTGCCGGGTGGCGCTTGTCCTCGCTCACCTCCACGCGGGCGCCCTGCACGATCTCGTCGAGCCTGCGCCCGCTCAGCTTGCCGTACTGCGGGAAGCTCGTCACGTCGAAATACACGCTCCCGTTCACCTCGTAGGCATGCCCCTTGTCAAGGAGGGTCCTGACAAGCTCGATCTGCTCCGGGATGTGGCCGGAGGCGCGGGGGCTGATGTCGGGCCGCAGGACGTTCAGGGCGTCCATGTCCTCGAAGTAGCTGCGGGTGTATCGCTCCGCCACCTCCATCGGCTGGATGCCGAGCGCGCGCGCCTTCTCGCCCACCTTGTCCTCGCCGGCGTCCGCGTTGTCCGTCAGGTGGCCGACGTCCGTGATGTTCTGCACGTAGCGCACGCGGTAGCCCGCATGCCGCAGGTAGCGCACGATCACGTCGAAGCTCACGTAACTTTTTGCGTGGCCGACGTGCGAGTCGCCGTAGACCGTGGGGCCGCAGACGTAGATGCCCACCAGGCCCTCACGCAACGGCTCGAAGGGCTGCTTGGTGCGTCCCAGGCTGTTGAAAACCTGTAGCATAGGTGTCCTTTTCCGGCGCCGCCCTCACAACGCAGGGAGGCCCTACGGCGACAGTGCGTCCTGCGCGCCAGCCGGAGGGGGCTGCCACAGGAACATGGGGCGCGAGGCGTCGAGCTTCGGCAGTGCGCCGTCCACATCAAGGCTCAGCCTCGGCCCGCGCGCGAACACCATGAGTATGTCGCTTAGCGATATCGCCCGGCGGTAACGCACCAGGTGGACCTCCGAGACGCCTGCAAGCTCCTTGAGGGCGTCCACGGCGTCGGACTCGTAGCCGATCTGATCAATAAGCCCGTGCTGGAGCGCCTGCTTGCTGGTGAAGATGCGGCCGTCAGCCAGGGACCTCACCCGAGCGGCCTCCAGCTTCCTGCCCGCTGCCACCACGCTGACGAACTGATCGTACATCTCGTCAATGATCCCGCGCAGGATCTCACGTTCCCTGCGCTTCTGCTCCTGGTCCTTCTTGACGAATGGCGAACCGATGTCCTTGTATTCCCCCGTGGCAAGGCTCTCGCTGGTTACGCCCACCTTGTCCATGAGGCCGGTGGCATCGTAAAGTGGCATCATGACGCCTATGCTCCCGGTCACAGTGGTCGGGTGGGCGATGATGCGGTCGGCGGCCACCGACACGTAGTAGGCCCCCGATGCCGCTATGTCCATCATGCAGGCGGTCACGTACCTGCGCCCGTGCGCCTGGCGGAACCTGTGCACCTCGCGGTGCAGGATGTCGGAACCCGTGATCGCGCCGCCGGGGCTGTCCACATACAGGATCGCGCCGCAGACCTTCGGGTCGCGCGCCGCCCTGCGCAACTGCGCCACCACCAGCGCCACCGGCGTAAGCTCCCTGCCGGGCACCGTGGCCCCGTAGATCATCCCCTCGATGGGGATGCAGACCACCTTCGGGGCACCCGGCCGGCCGCCGACCGTCTCCTCCTCCAGGCGGACACCTTCCTCGGCCACAGGCCCCGCCATGGCGGTGCCCAGGCCGACCAGCACCACAAGGCCGACCAAACCCAGGATGCCGAGGGCGACGACGACTATCGCCGCAACCGCACAGCCCCTGAGCAGCCGGCTCTCGCGCTGCCGGGGCGCAGCCTCTGGCACCCGCTGGCCCTGGGGCCCTGCCCCATCCGCCGACCTCTGCTGCTGATAGCCGTTGCTCATGAGCAGCACTCCAACCGATCGGGCAGGCGAGATCGTGCACTCTGAAGCATCCGGGCGGGAGCATCAAATCGTGCTCGGCCCCCGTATCCCGCAACAAAAGACGCCGGCGCGCCCGCCGCGCGTCGGCGTCCACCAATCCCCGGGCCCGCCCCTGGCCGGGCCGCTCGCCCGCGGCCCGCCGCACGGCGGGCTGCGCCACTCAGCGCATGGTCTCGTCGTAAGATTCCACCGGACGATGCAGGCCAAGGATCCAGTCTATGTCGTCCTTCATGCGCTCCAGGTCGGTCCGCACGGTGTACCTGTGTCGCCGCGCGCGCTCCGGGCTGATGTCACTACAGCCCAACGCAGCAATGAAGCCGGCGAGCGCCAGCAAACACACGAGGCGGGTCAGCCAAGCACTCTTCATCCCTGCTCTCCTCAGTGCAAATGATTCCCACAAGACACAGAAACTATAGCGGCTCCCCCCAGGCATGTCAAACAAAATTGAAGGGCCCCGCTCAGCGCCTTGACACCCGGATGGCCCGCGATACAATACGCCCCTAATGCGTCCCTGAAGCAAGTGAACGGAGGGGGAGTTGAACAAGAGGCGAGTCGGCATCATCGGCGGCAGCGGGCTTTACAAGATCGCCGGCGTGAAGGTCAAGGACTCCCTTGACATTGACACGCCGTTCGGGCGCCCCTCCGACGCCTTCGTGCTGGGGGAGCTGGCGGGCCGGGAGGTGCTGTTCTTGCCGCGCCACGGCTCCGGGCACCGGATGATGCCGAGCGAGATACCCTTCCGCGCGAACATCTACGGGATGAAGAAGCTGGGCGCGGAGTGGATCATCTCGGTCTCCGCCGTCGGGAGCATGAAGGAGAGCATTCACCCCTGCGACGTTGTGGTGCCGGACCAACTGGTGGACCGCACGCGCACGCGCCAGGACACGTTCTTTGGCAACGGCGTGGTGGCCCACATCAGTTTCGCTGACCCCATTTGCCCGGTGCTGGGCTCCGTGGTCGCCTCGGCGGCCCAGAGGTGCGGCGCAACGGTCCACCAGGGCGGCACCTACCTGTGCATAGAAGGGCCGGCCTTCTCAACGAGGGCCGAGTCACGCCTCTACCGCTCCTGGGGCGTGGACGTCATCGGCATGACCAACTACCAGGAAGCCAAGCTGGCCCGCGAGGCGGAGATATGCTACGCCACGATGGCCTGCGTGACGGACTACGACTGCTGGCACGAGACGCAGCAGGTCGTCAGCGTCGAGATGCTGATATCGAACCTCCAGAAGAACGCATCGCTGGCGCAGCGCACGATCCGGCAGGCCGTGCCCATGATCGCGGAGCGCCGCACCTGCGCCTGCGCCAGTGCGCTCAAAGATGCGATCCTGACACCCAAAGACAGTATCCCGCCGGAAACGCGAAGGGCTCTGGACGTCATCATCGGCAAATACGTAAAATAGAGCCACTCAGGCGCTCCTGGCAGGGCCACCATCGGTGAGGGAGTCAACGAGATGGGCAAGGACATCGTGGTGACGTGTGACAATTGTGGCAAGCCGCTAAAGAGCAGCCGCCAGAACCTCGGCAAGAGGGGACGGTGCCCGGGCTGCGGCAGCATCATCCGCATCTACCAGGACGCCGACGGCTCGCTGAAAGGACTATTGGAGCGCAAGGTGATCCTCAACGAGGTCGAGACCCGCCAGAACGCCATGCTCAGGGTCATCAAGCACGACGATGTCGGCGTCGCCTCGTTCCGTACGTCGCGCATCCTCGACCAGTCAAACGTGATGCAGCTCGCAGAGGAGTTCGACGGCCTGCTGGCCAAATACAAGCTCAAGAAGGTCGTCCTGAACTTCGCAAACGTCCGCTACATGAGCAGCGCCGTGATGGGCAAGCTTGTGAGCCTTTACAAGCAGCTCGCCGCCGCCGGCGGCGAACTGAGGCTATGCTGCATAGGCGACAGCATCTTCGAGATATTCAAGATCATGCGGTTCGACAAACTCTTCAAGATCCGCACTACCGAAGACGAAGCTGTCATAGAACTGATGCAATAAGAGCCTCTATCAAGACCTCGCGTGAGCCGCGTTGCCCCCGAAATCGGATGGATGCAAGGAGGGG
>CAYYNS010000075.1:4747-7647 GCA_964473085.1 uncultured candidatus Brocadiaceae bacterium | reverse complement strand
GCGTGGCTACCCTTCCCGGCGCCCAGCGGTCTCTGGGGATACACGTGCAGGCCCTTCCGCCCCGGCACCCCCGGCGTTGACATCTGCCAAGAGGCGGAAGACAACGAACTGGACGATTTCCGCGCCCTCGGTCAACCGGTCCAGCAGTGCGCCAGTGGCGGCATTACGGAAAATGCTTTGCACGGCCCCAACCAGTGCCACCTTTCTGAAGACGGGACTTCCGTCAGGCCACCTGCGGTCCTGCAGGCGCTTCACGACCTCGTTCTGGATGTACTCTATGCCCCTCTCGACGACGTTGGACTCGCAGTCCATTGACACGACCAGTGTCAGGCCGCTGGGCACAGGGCTCGTGGGAGCGGCTTCTTCAGCCGAGAGACGGCTTACCCAGTGGGGACGGGTCGGGGTCCGACCGGGGAAGGCCTCGCCACCGCCACCCTGCGGCCAGGGCAACTCTGGCCCCACTTGCGCGCCGTAGCCCTCCCGTGCAGGAGTTTCCGTCCGGCCCGCCAACACCATGCGTTCGAACTCACTCCTGTCGGCCCACGTGAACCTCACCTCGCTGACGTAGACGGTGCCCTGAGGCAACGCCTGGACGATCTCCTGGATGGTGCGCAACAGGATGTCCCGTGCCACTTCCGGCTCGGCGAGGCTCTTGAGCTTGTCTTGCTGAGCCTCCACCTGCCTCTGGGCTTCAGCGAAATCCTGGTCGATCTTCCGGATGCGGTTGTAGGCCTCTTCGCCCGTGTGGGCATGTCCTGCCAGCTCCCTGCTCTGCCCCCTTTCGGACACGACGAATATCCCGGCAATGAGCAACAGGCCGGCCGCAGCCCCTATCAACATCGGCTTTTTGCGGTTCATGACGGCCGTCCTGACGAGCTCTTCCGGCACCAGGTTGATCCTGATATGCCCCAGGCCTTGCCCCTGCACCAGCAACCCCAGCGCAGCACAGGAACCGGCCAGATACGGCTGAAAGTCCTTTCTGGTGAGCGGGGCAGCAAACTCGAAGCGTTGCAGACCTTTGAGTTCCCCGATCGGGTAGGGGAGCCCCTCGGCCAAGGCCCTGTCGAGTCCGCGCAACTTGAACGCGTTGCCGAGGGCCAGGATTCTGGTAAACTTCACGCCTTTTGCCAGGCTCTTGTAATAGCCGAGGGACCGCTGGATCTCGCTCAACATGTTGCCCACCACGGGCCTGATAACCCGCAGCAGTTGAGCCTCCCGCGCGCTTTCCGAGGCCCTTTCCTTGATCCGCTCGGACTCCTGATAGGAAATCCCGAAGTGCGCCTGTAGCCGCTCTGTGATCGCGTTGCCCCCCAAAAGGAGCGGCCGAAGCCAGAAGCGCGGCGGGTTGATCACCAGCAGGTCCGTGGTGGAGGCCCCCATGTCGAGCACGATCATGGGCTCGTTGACAAGCCCTTCGAAGCGCAGGAGGTTATAGACCGCCAGCGGCGCGTCCTGGATCACACGCAGGTTGCGGCGCCAGGGCGCCAGGAGCCTCACCATCTCCTCAACGCCCTCCCGCTTCAGTGCAAACAGCCCAACCTCGATTTCCTCACCGGGCTGATGCTCCTCCTTGATCGGCTGGTAGTCCCAGACGACCTCGCTGATGTCAAAGGGAATCTGCTGGCGGGCTTCGTAATGGATGATCTCCGAGATGCTTTCCGGCACGGGCGGCAGGTTGATGAAACGGCTGAACACCTCGCTGCCGGAGACCGCCACGCAGAGGCTGGCGCGCTTCGGGACCTGGTACTTGCCGGCGAACGCCGCGAGCCCAGCACGGAACTTTTCGACGCTGCTTGCCTCTTCCCCGATATCCAGAGCGCCGTAGCGGAACTCATCGTAGAGGTCAACAACGATGTTGCCGCTCTTTTTGTCCGCTCGCCCCCGCGCTACCTTCAGGCTCCACTCGCCGAGATCGAGCGCCCAGGTCTCTTTGGCCACTTCTGTGCACCTCCTCATCCGCCAGGGGGGTTCATCATAACCCAAACCCCCCGAATGTGCAAGGTTTCACGAGCTCCTCCGCGCACTTATCCCCTGACTCCTCCAGGCCCGCCGTGACATCTATCCAGCAAACACGGGGGAAGTGACGAAACCAGGCGAGCTGATGTTTGGCAAGGCGCCGGGTGTTGCGTTTGATGCTTTCGACAGCCTGTTGCAGAGAACAGCGGCCTTCCAGATGCGCCACCAGCTCCCCGTAGCCCACGGCCTGGCGCGCCTGAGGCCCCAGTCGAGCCCGCAGCCTCCTGACCTCTTCCAGCAGGCCAGCCTCCATCATCCTGTCCACCCGGCGCTCAATCCGCTCGTAAAGCACCGGCCGCGGCAAACGCAGGCCAACGGCCACATGCCCGATCTGGGGCGGGCCCCCGAACTGGGCCTGGCGCGCACTGATGGGCTGGCCCGTCAACTCGTAAACCTCCAGAGCGCGCTCAATCCGCTTCAAGTCGTTGGGGTCTATCCGGTCGGCAGCTATCGGATCCACCTGGGCGAGGATGCCGTGAAGTCGCCCCGGCCCGTAACATGCCGCCTGCTGACGCAAACGCTGGCGGATGCTCGGGTCTGCGCCCGGCCCCTCAAACAAGCCCCACAGCAGGGCCTTCAAATACAGGGGCGTCCCACAGACCAACAGCGGCCGTACGCCACGAGCGCGAATCTCCTCGATCGCATCTGCCGCCATGCGGCAGAACCGGGCGACGCTGAAGTCCTCCTCCGGCTCCACGACATCAATCATATGGTGGGGCACTTCCCCCAGTGCAGCGCGGTCCGGCTTGGCTGTCCCTATGTCCATTCCCCTGTAGACCTGCATCGAGTCCACCGAGACGATCTCCAGGGGGAACCGGCGCGCAAGCAGCAGCGAAAGCTCTGTCTTACCGCTGGCCGTCGGCCCCAATAGCACCCAACAAGGG
>CAYYNS010000075.1:0-4647 GCA_964473085.1 uncultured candidatus Brocadiaceae bacterium | reverse complement strand
CAGCGAAAGCTCTGTCTTACCGCTGGCCGTCGGCCCCAATAGCACCCAACAAGGGTGCTCTCCCCCCTGTGGTGGCTTTCCCGTGTTCAGCGTCATGTCACCGCTCATGCTCGAACGCACGCGCTGACAGTAGTAGCCCACAACCCAGCGGCTGGATCATGCATCCTGGCCGCGCTTCCTACACGCCCGCTCCAGCCGAAGCCCCCCTGCTGCCTTCCGGCCGGAGGCACACGGACACCTTCCCTTCACGTCTTGTAGCCTGTGCACAAGCCAATCGAAGCTGTCAGACCATCCCCCCGATGCCTTCGATCGCACGCCGAGCCCTTCAGCGCGGGTTCAACTCTACCACTTTGCCCTGCCCTTTGCAACACAGTTTGCGCTGCCCTGGAAGGAAGGCCGCACGGCAGATCGCTTGCCCGACCCGCGCAAGAGCGCTATACTCCACGGGCCCTCGCATGTTCGGAAGCCGTACATCCGGCCGCGGCCTTGCTCGCTGTTCATTGCTCATCGAGGCGAACATGAAGGCGAAAACCCGTTTGCTGGTGCCAATATGCCTTGCGCTGGCCTGCGCCCTGTGGAGTCCACCGGCACGTGGCGAGCTGCGGGGCCGCCAGCTGCGTTACGACGATGCCGAGATTCGCACCTACCTTGAGCAGAACATGCCTGCGGTGCCTACCAAGCCGCTCCCGCCGCAGGAAGAAGACATCCGGATGATCTCAGAAATCTTTGAGAAAGGCGACCGGGCAGAAGCCGAACGCCTGGCCTGGGTCCTGGGTGACTGGGCCGGACCCCTCAACACCGACATGCTGGTGAAGGCCAGCGCCAGCCAGTGGCCTGAGGTCAGGGCTCAGGCCGCCTCTTCGCTCGCCATGCTCGGCCCCGTGCTCCAGGGGCAGGCAAGAGAGCGGGTTGCACGGGAGCTGACGCGGCTCCTTACAGACGAAGACCGCGGGGTCGTCCTGGCGGCACTGTGGGCGGTAGGAAGGCTTCGGGCGGCCAGCGCACTGAACGCGGCGGCGCGGCACGTCAGCTCCGAGGACCCTGAAATCGCCGCCGCGGCGCTCGGCGCGCTTGGCGAGATCGGCGAGCCCGACAGCTTCGCGCATGTCCAGAAGGGCTTGGCTGCCCCGAACGTTGACGTGGTGCTCGCTGCTGTGGAGGCTACGGGCAGGCTCAGGAATCCCGCCCTGGCGGGGCACCTGGTGGACAAACTGCGCGCGCAGAGTCCGGCGGTCCGGGTGGCCGCCATCAGGGCGATCGTTGCCCTGAAGGCCGCCGGGCAAGAAGGCGAATTGCTCGCGCTCATGGACGACCCGCACGGCTACATCCGGCGCGAGGCACTCAAGGGCCTGGTCGAACTGTGGGGAGCCAAGCACGAGAAGCTCTATCTGTCCTGCACGGAAGACGCTGACCATACCGTGCGGCGCGTGGCCGCCCAAGCCCTGGGTCAGTTCCGCCTGCGAAGTGGCATTGACCGGCTCTACGGCCTATTCGCTGATCCTCACCTCTACGTGCGCGACGACGCAGTGATCGCCCTGGCCCAAATGGGTGACGAAAAGGTGATCGAGCTGGCCGGCGAGGGGCTGAAGAGCCCAACGGACACGGTGCGCGCCTCCTCCAGCCAGTTGCTCGGCCGGCTGAAGAGTGACCTCAATCTGCAAGCCCACATCGCCCTGCTAAAGGACGGCTACCTGCCCGCCCGACAGTGGGCCGCCTGGGCGCTCGGCGAGACAGGCCGAAAGGAGGCCTGCGCCGCACTCAACGAGCGTGCATTCGCAGCCGACGAAGATAATGAGGTCAAGTTCTGCGCCATGGTGTCGCTGGGAAAGCTGGGAGCCGTGGAAGCCTTGCCCACGCTGGAAAAGCTAGCGGCCGCCAAGGGGAAGGGAGAAGGGACAAACGAGCCGCTCCTTTCGCTACGCCTGGCCGCAGTGCGGGCCGTCGGCCTGCTGAAACAGGAAATCGGCACCGGCGTTCTGATCGGGCGACTGACGGACGAGGACCCCTACTTTCGCGAGTCGCCCGAGATCAAGTTCGAGTCGGCCGTAGCGCTGGGCCGGATCGGTTCCCAGCAAGCGGTTGCCCCGCTCGACACTTACATGAAGAGGTGGGGGTCCCAGAAACTGCGCCACGCCTGCAAGTGGGCCCTGACGCGCATTCAGGGCAAGGCGCCCGACTACGATGTCCCTGCGCCGGACAACCCCGCGCCGGACTACTTCGTTCAACGCCTGCCGCCCAGAACAAAGGCACCTGGCGCTCAGTAGCCCCGCAAAAGGCCCCGTGGCCTCTGGCCAGCGCGTCCAGCACCTTTAGCCCTCGCCGACTGAAGGCACCCGGACCGGGAGAAGCCGAGCATGAAGCCGAGCATCATAGAGCCCGGTGGCACTCGCCTGACGCACCGGGAACGGTTCCGCAGGGTCATGCATTTCCAGACCGTTGACCGCATCCCCCACTGGGAGTTCGGCTACCTTCAGGAGACCGTCGAGCGCTGGCAGCAGGAGGGGATGCCCTCACAGTACAGTGACAACGCCTCGATCGAACGCTATTTCGGCGTAGACCCCGTAGCGCATGTGCCCACCGTCTCAGGGCTGTACCCGCCCTTTGAGGGCGCCGTGGAAGTCCTCCAACAGAAGGCGGACTCCCGCATCGAGCGGCTCCCCGATGGCACCGTCCAGGAGGTCAAGACCAGGGGGGTCACTACGATCCCCCACTACATCAAGTTTCCCATCGAGACTCGCGACGACTGGAAGCGCTTCAAGGAACGACTGGACCCCAATGAGCCAGCACGGCATCAGGTGGACTACAAAAAGCTCGGTGAGGAACTGCTGCGCAGCGAGCTGCCGGTCGGCACGGACCTGGGCTCCTACTTCGGCGTGCCCCGCAACTGGATCGGCTTCCAGAACATCGCCCTGATGTGCTACGACGACCGCGGCCTGGTGGAGGAGATAGTCGGCACGCTGGCGGGACTCTACTACTCGCAGCTAGACAAGGCGCTGCGGCATGTGGAGGTGGACTTCGCCGGCGGGTGGGAGGACATCTGCTTCCGCAGCGGCCCGATCATCAGTCCGCAGATGTTCCGGCAGATCGTCGGGCCTCACCTCAGGCGCGTCTGCACACTCTTGAGGGAACACGGCTGCACGGTGATCTGGACAGACTGCGATGGGGACGTCACGGCGCTGGTGCCCGTGTGGCTGGACTGCGGGCTCAACTGCATGTTCCCGCTCGAGGTGCACCCCGGATCCGATCCGGTCAAGTTCCGCAGGATCTATGGCCGCCAGATACTGCTGCGGGGAGGCCTCAGAAAACACACTTTCGCCGGCACGAAGCAGGACATACTCAACGAGCTGAAGCGTGTGGAGCATATCGTCAACGAGGGCGGCTTTATCCCCCACGGCGACCACCGCATCCCACAGGACATCCCTTACGACAACTACCGTTACTACGTGCGCGAGAAGTTGAGCATGCTCGGGTGGCGGGACGAGGAAGTGGCCCAGATCGAGCCGCTGCGCGGCATCCACTCCGTCTGGAAGGGCACCCGATAGCTTGAAGACACCTGCCGGCGTTTCTTCCTGCAGCTACTTGCCGGTCCGGGTGGGCCCGGCGGCCGCCCCCGAAGGCTTCCTACCTGCGCCCGCCGGCCGGCCTGCGTGGTAGCTCTTCCAGAGCGGGTCTCTCACCGCCAGGAGGCGCACCGCCTGGCAGGCGCAGCAGCCTCAGCCTCCAGGCGGCGAATGCCGCAAGCGCGAGGATCAAAACAAGGATGAAGATGCCCCTGCCGCCGCGTTTCGTTTCCGGCTCAACGGGGGAGCGCACCTGTGCCTGCTTGAAAGCCCGGTAGCTGGCTGCGCATTCCCGGCAGCAGAATGCCCCGTTGTCGTCCTTGAAGGCGCACTCGTCACAGACCGGTTTGTGGCACTGAATGCACCGGAACGCGGCTGGCCGGGTGTGGCAGACTACGCACTTTGCCTCCATCGCCGTTTTCCCCCTGTGGACCTTACGCTGAGCCGTTAGAGGATAAAGCGGGTGAGATCTTCGTCGCGGACCAGGTCCCTGAGCCTGATGAAAAGGACGTGATCCGTCTGCACGACGCCGTACCTGGTCGGGACGGACGAGCCCCCGACGATCCTGCGCGGCGTCAGGTAGGCTTCTGGGATATCTTCTCCACGCATATCTGCTGGTTGGTGTAAACACAGAGCTGCCCCGCGATCATCAGCGCCTTCTGCACGACTGCATCCGCACTCAGGTCCGTGTTCTCAAGCAGCGCCCGCGCCGCCGCAACTGCCAGGGCGCCCCCCGAACCGATGCCGATGACGCCATCGTCAGGCTCGATCACCTCCCCCGTGCCGCTGATCAGCAGGGTGTGCTTCCTGTCCACGCAGATCATCAAGCCCTTCAAGGGCCGCAGCACCTTGTCAGTGCGCCACTCCTTGGCCAGCTCATGAGCGCTGCGCAGCAGATTGCCCTGATACTGCTCCAGCTTCCCGCTGAAGCGCTCCAGCAGTGCGAAAGCGTCGCCGGCCGAACCCGCGAACCCCACGACCACCTCGTCGTGGTAAAGGCGGCGGATCTTGCTCGCACGGTGCTTGACGATTGTGTCGTTCATCGTCACCTGACCGTCACCCCCGACCGCTACCTCGCCGCCTCGAC
>CAYYNS010000074.1:0-7659 GCA_964473085.1 uncultured candidatus Brocadiaceae bacterium | reverse complement strand
CGACGCCCGAACGCCCTACATGATCGGGCGCGGGGGATACGACAGCGGCGTCACGCACGTGACGCTCGCCCCCTCTGCGACGGCCGGCCGTACGGCAGGCGAGTTGGCAGTGAGCGCACGGGGCGAGTTCGAGGTGCGATCCGCCTGGCGGCGCACACCCACGGGCTACAGGGTGGACTGCGCCATTCCCTGGCGCGCCTTCGCGCAGGTGCCGGCGCCGCCTGCCGTGACCGGCTTCGACATCGCCATGCGTCGCTACGACGCGCAGGGCAGGCAAACGCTTCACCTCAACTGGACGGGGCGTGCCCACGGCGACCGCACGCCGTCCGCCTTCGGCAAGCTCGTCCTGGTCTGACCGGCGCGCCATTGCCGGGACCAGTTGCCCTGCGCTGCCACTGTAGGATAAGATCGGCGCAGACGGGCTGAGGGCCGGGCATCCGGCGTCATGATATGGGGGTGGCAAATGGTCGAACTCCTCGACGACCTTGCGGTTTTCTCCGACGGGCGCCACAACGCCTGGACGGGCATGGCGGCCTTCCGAGGCCGGTACTACGTTGCCTTCCGCAATGCCTTGCGTCATACGTGCGTGCGTTCGAGCATTTTCCTGATCACGTCGCAAGACGGGCGCTCTTGGTCCCCGCCGACCAGCCTCCCCTCGCTCGACTACCGCTGGGCCTGGCACGACAACTGCCAGATGTTCGTGTTTCGGGAGCGGCTCTTTTTGCGCGCGGCCACGCTCTGGCCCGGGCCCACGGGGCCCGACCTGGTGGGCCAGAGCACGATCTTCACCGAGGACGGGCTCTGGTGGTCGGAGCCGGATTGGAGCGTGCCCGTGGGCTTTCTGAACTGGGGCACGGCCACATTCGAGGGCAAGCTCTACGGCTGCTTCGTCCCTCGCAACACAATGGGCGTCGGGGTGCTGGCAAGTTCGGACGACGGACTACACTGGACGACGATCTCGTCGTTCGGCGACTCTTGGGCCTACGGCCTGGCGATCACCCCTGAGGGCGAAGCCTTCACGGCAGGCTACACTCACTCGGCCGACAAGCGAGGGGTCTGCGACCGGTTGCTTCGCTCCCGGCCGCCTTTCACACGCTGGAGCGAATCGCCCCTGGGCGCCGACGTGCACGCGCCCATGTTCGGCCTTGTCAACGAAAGGCTCCTCATGGCGGGCCGCATCGGCCATGAGAAGCACATGCGCTACGAACTCGGCCCCTGCACAGCGATCTTCGAGTTCGATGGCGAACGGTTCGTCGAGCGCGTGCGGCTGCCCGAGACTTACGACTGCGGCTACAATGGGATCGTCCCGTGCATGGACAGGCCGCAGGAGGCCCTCATATCCGACTACAGGGGGCTGCGCGTCGGCCTGCCTCCGAACCGCTGGTACCCCGGCCTGGAGCAGAGGCGCGGCGGGGCGCTGTTCAGCCGCTACGAGGGCCACGCGATACCCGCGAGAGCCGACATCCACGTGCTACGGGTCCGCGTCGCGTCCGGCCAGTGATCAGCGCCTACGGCGCGGTGGGCGGATTGCCCGCGCTGCGCGCCCACTCCCGCGCCAGGACCTGCCGCAGGGACTCAACAAACCGGCGAATCTCGTCGCGGACCCGGCGGTAATGCGGGAGCGCCTCATCGGGGGAGCGGGCAGCCGCCGCCAGGTGGGGAGGGTCGTCAAACCCGGCGTGCATCTGCCGCACGCGGCCCGGCAGCACCGGGCAGTGCTCGCGCGCCTGGTCGCAGACGGTGACCACGAGGTCAAAGCCCAGGTCCGCGAGCTCCTCAACGCGCTTGCTGCGCTGCCGGGAGATGTCCACGCCCGCCTCCGCCATCACGCGGACGGCGAGCGGGTCAAGAGGCTCCGGACGGATGCCGGCAGAACAGGGCTCAATGATGTCGCCCAGCAGTTCGCGCGCCCAGCCCTCAGCCATCTGGCTGCGGCAGGAGTTCCCCGTGCACAGGAACAGCACCCTCAGCTTTCGCCGCCCGGGCATGTCCTACCTCCCTTCCCGCGCACGGCGTTCTTGTGAGCGTGGCAGGTTACTTCAGGATGATGTCGTTGCCGCGCATGACGCGCTCGCAGTAGAGGCAGCGCAGCGCGGGCGGCGAGGTCTCGATGACCTCGAACCTGGTGACTATCGCCTGCTGGTTGGTGATGCAGCGGGGGTTGAAGCACTTGACGATCCGCTCGATGCGCTCGGGCAGCTTGACCTGGGCCTTGTGCACGACCTCGAAGTCGCTGATGATGTTGAGGGTGGCCTGGGGGGCGATTAGGGCGATCTTGTTGACTTCGTCGGGCGTGAGCTCACGGTTCTCGATCTTGATGATGCCCTTCTTGCCGAGCCGGCCGCTGGCCAGGTTCATGCCGACCAGGACCATGCTGCTCTCTTTCTGCACCTGTAGGATGTCGGCCACCTTGAACGTGGCGTCGCTGTCAATGTGGTCAATGACCGTGCCGTTGCGGATGGCCGAGACGTTCATCTCACGCCGCGCGGGTTCTTCTGACATCCTCAGGCCTTTCCAAGCACCATGGCCAGCAGGGCCTGCCGCACCGGGATGCCGTTGCGGGCCTGCTGGAAATAGACAGCGTAGGGCGTGCCGTCAATGTCCTCCGACAGCTCGTCCACGCGCGGCAGCGGATGCATGATCCTCAGTGAGTCCTTGACGCCGCACTGCTGAAGCAGCGCGCGGTCCACGCGGTAGCTGCTCTTGACCTGCTCATACTCCAGCCGGTCGGCGAACCGCTCCTCCTGGATGCGGGTGCAGTAGAGCACGTCGAGCTGCAGAAGGACTTCTGCGGGATTACGGAACTCCTCGTAATGGACGCCGCGGGCGGCCAGCTCCTCCAGCACGTGCGAGGGCACGCGCAGGATCTCAGGCGAGATGAAGTACTGGCGACAGGCAAAGTGCGACAGCGCCCCGGCCAGCGAGTGCACGGTGCGGCTGTAGCGCAGGTCTCCCACGAAACCGACGCTCAGGCCTTCGATGCCGCCGTGGGTCTTCTGGATGGTGTAGAGGTCCAGGAAGGTCTGCGTGGGATGCTGGTTGGCCCCATCGCCGGCGTTGATGACGGGCAGCCCGGATATCTCGGCCGTCATGCGGGCAGCGCCTTCCCACGGATGCCGGATCGCGATCACGTCGCAGTAGCCCGACACCATCCGAACCGCATCGGAGAGGCTCTCCCCCTTCTTGAAGGACGAGCGCTCGGGGTCACCGAAGTCAAGCACCTGACCGCCCAGGCGCAGCATGGCCGAAGCGAAGCTCAGGCGCGTGCGCGTCGAGGGCTCTATGAACATGAGCCCCAGCACGTATCCCTCCAGCAGCCGCGGCTGGGCACGCTCTTCCATCTGCGCCGCCACGGCGAGCACATCCTCGATGCCCTGCCGGTCGAAGTCGCGAATGCTGATGACGCTCTTGAGTGCCTTGCTCATTGCCGCATGCCCCCGCCTGCAAGGGTCTCGCGCGCGGCCAGCACCGCGCGCCTTCGCTCCTGAATTATAGTTGTCGCGAGCGCGTTTGCAACTATATTGTGGCGTGGGCGGGACGTGGCTTCACGTGGGCTGGCACGCGCAAAAGAAGCATCGCCTGGTGCGCGACAACCTCGTCGGCGTGGCCCCGCACGGCCACGCGTGCGCCGGCGCGCAAGAAGCAACGCCCCAGGACATAGCGCGCTCAGCGTCCAAACGGCGGCTCGCCGTAGATGCCGTCCAGCAGGGACTCAACCTGCTGGAGCTGATCCCTGCTGCCCCAGACGGCCAGGCGCACGCTCCCCTCGGCGCCGAGGATGCCCCCCGCGCCGATGGGCTGGGCCTCGACCCCGAAGAGCACATCGAGCGCCTCGATTTCCGTGAAGATTTCGCCCTCGACCGGCCAGAGCGTAGGGCCTGAGCCGCCTTCCCCGACCTCGGCGAGCTGGCGGGCAACCTCATGAAGGTCGCCCGGCACGCTCTTCTCCAGCCCGACAGGTATAAGCAGGGCGGCGCGCCGCGCGACAAGGGCGCCTATTGCCGCGCCGATCGTCCCGCCGGTAGGGTGCCCGACGAGGACAGCCGCCTGACCGAGGTCGTAGTTCAGCGCGTTTGCGCCCTTGATGAAGACGTCGCCGGCCTTCATCTCAGCCACGGCTTCGATGGCGGAAATGCCCTCCCACCCTTGCCCGCGCCTGAGGACGAGGTCCGGCAGCTTATTGGCAACCTCTACATCGCCCTGGCCTTTCTGCGGCCGCGTGGTGCCGGTGCAGTAGTGAGGCTTGTGGATCGCCTGCCCCGCCAGCTCTTCCACGATGTAGCCGTTCGTGGTGCCCTTGGCCACCGCGACGATCCCCTTTTCAAGCGCGCGCCGTACCGTGGGGCATCTGGCAACGCCTTTGGCGATGAGGCGCTTGGATTCCGATACGGTCAGCACGAAGCTCGTCTGGCACTCACCCGCTCCCATTGTCGCTTCCCTCCGGAAATGCCGGGCTCAAAACGCAAAGACGGGCGCATGTTAGCGGGGAAGGCCCGGCAGCGCAAGGGAGGTCTTGATAGAGGCTCTACGGCGGGGTGCCGGCCTCCACGACGCGGACGGGATCGCGCGAGCGGTCGAGGATGAGATAGAAGCGACGCTCAGCGATGACCCGGCTGTCCTGAAGCAGGCGCACCTGGCCGAGCACGCCCCAGACGTCCGTGCGGACAGTGAGCAGGTTGTGCATGAACCTGGCGAGCGCCTCGCGCCGGAAAGAGTTTGGGTGGGGCCTGTCAGGGATACCGTCGGGGTTGGGCAGCCAGGTAACGTTGTCGTAATAGTCGCCGTCGTCACGATAGCCGTCTGGAGGAGGCAAGCCGGTGCAGTTGTCCACAAGGTCGTCAATGTCAAAGAGCTGGGGGACGCGCTCGAACAGGTCGTCAATAGAGCTGAACGGGCCGTTGTTGCGCGCCGTGACGATGTCACTTGCCAGGGCAGCCGCCCTGACATCGGGGGTTTCACCGGTCCACATGTTCTGAAGCCATGGGGTGCTGAAGGCCGACACGAGGACCGAGGAGGGCGCCGTGTTCACGTTGATTCGGCCCCCCCAGCGGATCTCGGGCCCCAGGCGGTCCAGGGCCTGCGTGCCGTCGTCGTCCGTCACGCCATCGTTATCGTCGTCCTGCGCGTTCTCGAACGGGCTGAAAGGCTCGGCGAGGTAGTCGGGGAGGTTTCGCAGGTAAACGATCTCCCCTTCGCCGAAAGCGCCCGTGCTGGCGGGCCAGCCGAGGCTCAGCGAGCACCACTCAATGCCTGCGTGGACAAAACCGAGCCAGCCTGCGCTCGGCATGTGGCCGACGTTCATGACACGCGTTTCCTGGTCCGGCACGCCGGTGTATGAGACGTCGGTCGAGGTTGCCACGGGCGGGAAACTATAGAGCAGGTTGTCGGGATTTGACGGTGGACCGGCGGTGGCTGTCGCAAACACCAGGAACACGTTGTCGCCGCTGCCAACCGGCGTCGCGGCGTCAGTGCCGCGCCAGTTCCGGTTGAACCAGCCCAGGTCCTCCGTGGCATCGGCCTGCCAGTCGGCAGCGGTCTTCACCTGCGCTGGTCGCCAGCCCGCCATGCCCCACGGCGAGGCTTCGAATACCCCGCCACGACACCAGCAGGGGCGCGGATCCTCTATCTGCGCCGACCTTTTCCAGGCAAGCGTGTCATCATCTGACTCCGGAGGAGTCGTCTGCGGATAGGTGATGTCCATGACCGTGTACCAGGTCGTGCCGCCGTCATCCGTGCCCTGCAAGAGCATGCGCTGGGTCGGCTTCAGGTACGCCAGGGTCTCAGCTACCTGGTACCTGGTTGTGTCGGCCGGCAGCACGGCGAAGACGGGGTTGTTCCGCTCATCGGTCTCCTTGTCAATGACGACGAAATGCCCGCGGGCCGGGATTGTGCCCGTCAGCGCGATATAGGATCCGTTAGGCGGGTTCGGGTCGGCCGTCCCGATCACCATGTCCTGCTGGGACCAGGTGCCGGTGCTGCCGTCGAAGACATAGCCCTGGCCCTTGTCCGTCGAGAGGAAGTAAAGCCGGTAGTTGCCGGTCAGCGTGATGTCAACGTTCCAGGGATTCACCAGCTTGATGTACTTGCCCCAACCCATGGGCGGGTTGTTATTGCTGTATCCGTCAAGCAGCAAGCCAGCCGTTCCAGGCGTAGTGTTCCAGACGCCATCCCCGCCTTCGTAGATCTGCGGCTCCCCCGCGTCATACAGCCCGTCCTTGTCCCGGTCCAGCCACACCTCGTCGCCCACTGAGTAACCGGGCAAGCCGTCCAGATCGTTGTAGTAGGCGGGAACGACTACCGTCCCGGCAGTGTCCGTGCGAGAGCCTGTGCCGCCATCAAAGACAGGCACAAATGGGTGGTCGGCGGTCTTCACGGCGGCCTCGACCTCGGCGATGTAGGGCGTCGGCTCCACCCCGTAGTAGATCTTTCCGCTGTTGGCGGTGTCGTCCCACACGGTCACCCTCGAGTCCGTGTCGAGCATGTCAATGAGGTTGACGGCCACCTGGCGAGTCAGCACCTGCGTCTCTGCTGCGCCCATGGGCCTGTCGTCGGCGTACCGCGCCACAGGGCCGAGGGACCACAGGAAGTCGTACAACTGCTCCGGCGTCAGGCCGGAGATGCCGTCCTGGACGGCCCGTCGCAGAACAAGCGCCTGCTCTGTGGTGGGGCTTCTGAGGAATGTGCCGTAATCGAAGAAGCGGTTATTCGAGATGTCGGCTGTAATGGTGGCGGGATTAGTTGCGTTGAAGACGCTCTGTCCGCCGCGTATCGAGCGGCCGGCGACGATTGTGCCGCCGCTGGCGGTCGTGAAGTACTGCAGGTCGCTGGGGTCGCCGATATTGCCCTTGGCCGGATCACGCAGGATGTCCGCCGCGCGAGAGTCGGTATCCACGCCCCAGAGCAGGTCGTGCATGTCAACAGGCCCGTAGGGCTGGTCACCACCGATTGGATTCTCGGCGCTGTATTCCGTGGGCTCGTCGGTCGCCACTGCCAGGTCAATGACGCCATCCAGATTGACGTCGAGGGCCTGGGGCCATCCGGCAAACGGGCCGAGCAGGTCGTTGTCGTTGGTCGTGGCCGTGCCGGGCTGTGCGTCGGTGCCGTAGCGGGAGCTTATCAGCTCGCGCGCGCCTGCAGGGCCGTTGCCCCCCAACGCGGCGATGACGGCTCCGAGGTTCGACTCAAATGGCGTGAGACCCTGACTCTGAGCCTGCGTCTGGCCCGCGCCCGCTATGTTGCCTGCGCCGTTGATGTCTATGCGGGCGCCTCCGAGGTCCACGAACCAGAGCCAGCACTCGCCTCTGAGCAAACCACCGCTGCGGTTCAGGATCGAGTCGGCGGGCTGCCAGTCTGGATACTCGCCAGGAGAGGGCGCCGGCCACATGCGCCAACTCTCGGTCCCGTACATCCACTCCTCTGTCATGTGCGAGTCGAAGTTCTCGTCGTCCCCAGACAGCCCGTCCCCGGCGCTGCGTGCCGGGTATATGCCGGGCGGCGCAGCGCCGTGCACCACGGCGAACTTCTCGTAGTTGTACGCGACGCCGTCGCTGCCAAACTTGTCCTGATGGAGGATGCCGATCGCGTAGGCCTGAACCGCCTGGACCAGTTGATCGAGCATCAGGCCGGCCTGGTAGTTATCGCTGGCCTTGAGCTCCACGC
>CAYYNS010000073.1:5786-7662 GCA_964473085.1 uncultured candidatus Brocadiaceae bacterium | reverse complement strand
CGCAGCGCTCGGCGAGGGCGCAGTAGAAAGGCTGCGCGTGAAGGACGGACCAGATGGGCTCAAGTTGTTTGATGCCCAGCCCGGACGGGCCGCACCTTTCGACTGCCCGGGCGTAGTCCTTCAGCGTAGCATCGCTCCCCATCGCGCAGGCTATCTCGGTATAGAAGTCCAGCGGGGCGCCGTAGGGCTGAGCAGATTGCGGGAGTTCCAGAAGCTTCTGGCCGAACTGCGGCGTGAAACTCATAATTCCCAGGTCTACGGGCGCCTTGCCGTCCTTGTCGAGGCAGCCGCACCGCCGCAACTCTTCCAAAGAGGGTTTTTGGAGGAACAGGCGCACCGCGCCGTCCTCTGCGAGGTCAGCGTAGACGCCGTGGCCAGTTGCCCTTTCTGCAGATTCGCGCGAGGCGACGCCTGTAAGGCCTGGGCGGCTCAGGTCCACAGTCTGCGGGTCAAACCGCGGCATTACGTCTCCGCTGAAGATGACTATCTGTCCATCAGGGCGTGCGGGCAGGCCAAGGTAGACCTCGGTCTGTGCGTCGAAAAGCGTGTAGGGGAGCGCGGAGACAGGTGCGCCCGGCACTGGAGCAAAGGTCTTGCCGCACACGGCGTAAGCCGGCATCCGCTGGCTGCGCCCGGCGGCATGGATGATGAGCAGTCGCTTTCCAGCGAGCGCCTTGGTCAAGGAAGACGAGCCTTCGCTAAGCCGGCGAAGCACCTCGATCGTGCTGCCGCCGCTGCCGATCGGCCGGTCGGGCGGGTCTGGGATCACCAGGAACTCGTCAACCCCAACCAGCAGCCCCAACTCCAGGCGCTGTCGAAGTTCGTCACGGAACAGTTGAGCCTGCTGTTCGTTCGAGGCTGTCAGGACCAGTACGGTCTCAATATGTGGCATCCATCGCTCCGACCCTATAGCTACGCCCGGCGACATCCAGGCGCGCCGGTCAGACCTGGGAGACGAGCTGCGACAGGGGCCGCCTGGAGAACCTTAGCCGGCTCTGCGACTTGTGTAGCAGGCAATGCGGCGCGCACTTCACACTTCCTGACCGAACGCTGGCTATTATTGGGCCAGGGATACGGAGTGTCAAGGATACTGGCAGGTTGCCCGAAGGCCAGACAGCCCGCCGCGTTCCATGCAGCATGGCGCTGGGGCTGCTTGAAACGGGCATGAATGCGTGGTATAAGAGGCCCCTTCTTTTGATCCCGACATAGGAGGCGCCAGGCGATGGCGAAGGTAAGCATCTGCATCGAGATGCTGTTCGCCGAGGTGGACCTTTACGAGCGGCCGGCGAAGGCAGCGAAGCTGGGCTTCTCCGCGATCGAGTTCTGGGGCGTGGGGGACAAGGACGTCGCACGAATGAAAGGGGCATGCGACAGGGCGGGCGTCCGTGTGGCCAGCTTTCTGGGGCCAGCGGGCGTGGTAATGGTCCAGGAGAATCCGGCCAGCAAGGTGGTGGGGGCGATGAAAGAAGCAGCAGCGATCGCCCGGAAGCTCGACACGCAGGTGCTTATCGTTACCGTTGGCAACAAAGTCCAGGGCGTCGCGGCGCAGAAGCAGGCCGACAGCATCGTCAACAACCTCAAGGCCCTGGCGCCTGTGGCGGAGGACGAGGGGATCAAGCTGGCGGTTGAGTCCCTGAACACCTTTGTTGACCACGTCGGCTACTTCCTGGATCATACTGCAGACGGTCGGGCCATTGTGGACCGCGTGAACTCGCCCGCAGTCGGTCTCTTGTACGACGTCTACCATATGCAGATCATGGAGGGCAACCTGATTGAGACCATCCGCAAGCACGTGGGCGTGATCAATCACGTGCATATCGGCGACGTGCCGGGAAGGATGGAGCCGGGCACGGGGGAGATCAACTACGCAAATGTC
>CAYYNS010000073.1:4295-5686 GCA_964473085.1 uncultured candidatus Brocadiaceae bacterium | reverse complement strand
TGCTGGTCCGGTTCTCTATCGAAAAGGCGCGGCCTCTGCCCAGCGGCCGCCCGCCCCTGTACGCGCTGCAGAATATCCTGCTGGTGGGCTTCATTGCCTGTCTGGTCTATGTGCTGTTGCACGTGGGGGCTGCTCAGTAGGGATGGGCGGTGCGTGTGCGTCAGCGCTCGTCCAGGAGCCGCCGCAGGAAGTCCTCAATCCTCTCGCCCGGCGCAGCATTCTCTGCAACCTGTTCGTCGCCCGTTCGCGGAGACATCGCCAGCCAGCCCGTGAATGAGAAGCCACGCTTGAAGAGCCGTACGCGCCGCTGACGGTCCACCAGGAAGAAGCATGGCAGTTCCTTCTTGACCTTCACCCCGGCGGCGCGTCCCATTGCGCGCAGGGCACCGAAGTCATCGTAGTAGGCCGGAAACTCCATCGCCTGGGAAAGCATGAACTGCGAGGCGAGCTCGAAGTCTTTCGTGTTTCTTTCCACGACTCCCACAGCGATGACGCCCATGTTCCCATACTTCTTCTCCAGGTCTGACACGTGCTTGGCGGCAGCCTTGGTGACCGGGGTGTCGAGGCTCCAGAAGACTACCAGTGTCACCTTGCCAGCCTCGCCCGGCTCAATGCTGGTTGGCTGGCCGGCGAACGTAGTGAGCTTCAGTCTCGGGGCAGGCTTTGCTGCCTCAGCGGCGACGAAATGGGGTTTGCGGCGCGGGTCCTGCGGCGGGCTTGGCACCAGTTGCTCCCAGGCGTTCAGCTGTTGCTGACCTTCCGGGCCTTGAGCCGGGGGCGCCCCCCACTCGATTTCCGGTTCGCTTCCGCATCCGGCTGCTATGGATAGAACAAGAGCCAGTGTTCCGAGGATGGCCCGTGCGCCGCACATAGAATCTACCTCCTGTCACCTATCGAGCCCGACTGTCCAGCAGGGGTTTGACCCGCCTCCAGAGCTCCTCTGCGATCCGTTCCGGCGGAAGGGGCTGTCCTTCTGACGCGCACTTGACTGTTGCCCAGCCGGTGGTTGCAGAGGCGAGCTGATGGTACACCGCGCGCGTAGCCTCCAGGTGGGCAAGGCTGCTTTCGTGGATATCGCGAGCTTCCTCCAGTTGCCCGTGCCGCTTTTTGCGGGCAATCAGCTTCACAGCAACTTCAGGCGGCATGTCGAGCCACACCTGGAGGTCCGGCAAGGGAAGGGCGAAAACCTCGTACTCCAGTTTCTCCACCCACCTGAGGAACCCTGCGCGCTCCTGGGGCGACTGGATCTTGCCGCCCTGGTGAGCCAGGTTGGCAGCAACGTAGCGGTTACAGACGACCAAGGCACCATCTTCCAGCCATCGTCGTAGGGTCGGCCCTGCCTCCCATCGGTCGCAGGCAAAGGGAAGCGCCGCCAGATAGGGGCTGACCTG
>CAYYNS010000073.1:0-4195 GCA_964473085.1 uncultured candidatus Brocadiaceae bacterium | reverse complement strand
AGCCCGGCGTCCGGGCGCTCACACGCTGAAGATGCGCCGAGCGTTGTCGCGAAGCAGCAGCCGTGCAACCCCGACTGCCTCCTCTTCGGTGCCGCGGCCCGCTTCCACCACGTCACGAGCGAGCACGCGGGCGAGCGTCCTGCGAAACATATTGAACTTGGGAAGCGTGAATTCGAGCCTGTACGCGTCGCTGTAGAATCCGATAAGCTTCGTCTTCGGCACGCTTTCGAGCCGCGCCGCCAGGTCTCGCTCCATGTATGCGGGCAAGGCATCGTACCACCAGTGCCCGCTCACGACAACGTTGCGGATCATCCAGCCATAGCTGGCCAGTTCCTGTGCCTGGCTGTCGCTCAGGACTGACAGGCACCAGGTCGTTTCGGGGAACGTGTTCAGCAGCGGCAGCAGGCCCATGAGCGTGTCGCCTGCCCGCGGCAGGTCCTGGCCCTGGTGGACGCCGTGTGGGTAGGCGCCGCGAACCACCCCACACATCGCCTGCACGGGGAGCCCAAACTGCGCTGACAGTTCGGCAAGCACTGTCAGCAGCCCGCAGCGCAGCGTGGCAGCCTCTGCCGAACTCAGGGCGACGTCCCTCGCTGCCTTTGACACTGCCAGGTCAAGATCACTGTCTGTGACACGGAAAAGCTGGAGCTGCGGCGGGAGCGAGATCGTCACGCTTGCGGCGCCGTGCGCCTTGAACCGCTGCATGAGCCGCGCCAGGGCCTCCCGCAGGTCCGCCAGCTTGCCGACGGTAAGGCCAGTAGCGCCCTCAAGGGACCTGCGAACCTCTGGCCTGTCGAACTTGAGCACCAGGTTGTCCGCCCGCAGCGAAGGCACGAAGATGTCTTTGTCAATGGGCTGCAGGTCTTCGTCAGGCGAGTTGGTCAGGAAGACCTTTTCGATGCCCGATCGGCGCAGGATGTCGCGGTCGCGCCCGGGCACCTCTGATGCCTTCCGGACGGCCTCTGCGAGCTCCCGCCAGTTGTCGCGCGTCAGGTGATCGTGCGTGAAGCCGAACAGCTCCCGCGCCAGCTCCAGAAACCAGGCATATTGAACCGTGTTGTCGAACGCCCCCATCGCTTCGACCAGGGCGGGAAGCATCTGTTCGTCAGGGGTTGCAGGGTCGAGCAGACCTTTGTCCATTCCCGCGCTGTAGGCGAGCTCGGTGAAATAGTGGTATCCGAGCAGGTCCCTCAGACAGTAGGCGTGCGGGGCGTCCTGGGGGACGTGCGAGTGCACATCCACCACAGGGATCTTGAGGATTTCTTGAAGGAGCCTCTCTTCGAGCCTGGAAGACGATACCATGGCCTGACCCCGTAGATTTCCTGCTATTCGCGGCATTGTACGCGATTTCTGGAGGTTGACAAAGGGGCTTTACCCCTGTCTGATCGCAGACTATTGTCTCTGGCCGCGCAGGGCGCGCGAGTTGTTCCGCCAGCCGCAGCGGGGCGGCGCCGCGTTGCTTTTGCAAAGGGGCTCCCTATAATGCACCTCGTCCCGCTGCGCCGCGGTTGTGGGGACTATTGATCTTCCGGAAAAGAAAGGAGTGGCCCAGCGCCAAGACGCAAAGCGCTCGGAACGAGCCTTAAGTGCCGCTGTGCCACGGCTGGCCCGCCTTCGCGCGGTCTTCATAGCGCCGCGCTACGGCGCGTCGGAGACTTGTCCAGCCGTGCGGCACGGCCAGCAAGCTGGCCGTGGCACACCTCAAGTCTGCGCTCTTGCAGTTCTTGGCGATTTTGGGCGATCCGTTGCTTATCTAAACGTCAATAAAGGCGTCGGGAGCAGCCGCCGGGAGTTGGGTAGATGGATCGCAAGATTGTGCTGCTTGGTGCCGGGAGCCGCTACTTCGAGACGGTCCTGGCAGAGCTGGCGCTGACCCCGGAGCTCGCGGGATGCCGCGTCGTGCTCTACGATGTGGACGCAAAGGGCATGAAGCTCATGCAGCAGGCGGGACGCCGCATCCTTGAGAAGACGGGTGCCCGTCTGAAACTCTCCTCGACCAGCGACCTGGCCCGGGCCCTCGATGGCGCGGACTTCGCCATCTCTTCCATCGGCGTGCATGGCCCGGACTATGCCTGGCACAGGCTCGACAGCGAGGCCTGCGCGCCTTTCGGCATCATGCACACCACTGGCGACACGGTCGGGCCGTCAGGACTCTCACAGGCCCTGCGCATCATCCCGATCTACATGGGCATCGCCCGTGAGATGCAGAAACGCTGCCCCGGCGTCATTCTGCTCAACCACTCGAACCCCATGGCCCCCATCTGTCGGGCGATCATCAAATACACGGGCATCAACGTGGTCGGCTACTGCCACAACGTTCCGATTGACATCGAATGGTACGGTCAACTTCTCGGCGTGGATCCGACGGAGCTTGAGGTCGAGGTGGCTGGGCCAAATCACATGACATGGCTTGTCTCCGTGCGGCATCGGGGCCGCGACGTGTACGGCGAGCTGAAGAGGCGCATCCTGCGCATGAAGCCGCAGCGCGGGCGCATGTTCGCCGCCGAGGTGCTCAGGGTGCTGGACGTTCTGCCGATCGGGGACGACCGCCACATCATAGAGTTCTTTCCCCATGCGCGTCTTGCCAGGTGGCCCGATGACATCCCTTATCAGATGCAGTGGCGCCCGCGGCTGCTGGACGATCTGCTTCGCGCGCGTGGCGAGGGGGATCCGTTCGTCCTGCGGGCGCAGGGCAAGGCCGAGCCTCTCATTGCGCAGAGGCCTTCGCCGGAGTCCATGGGCAAGCAGATTCGCGCGATGGCGCTCGGCGTGGAACACCTCCAGTACGTCAACACGCCGAACCTGTGTTCGGTGCCGAACCTGCCGTCGTGGGCCGTGCTGGAACTGCGCTGCCTGATCGGTTCCTACGGGGCGCGTCCTTTGCCCGTCGGTGAGCTTCCCGCCCAGGCTGCCAGGTGGAGCCTGGCACACATCTACGCCCACGAGCTATTTGTTGAGGCTGCTGTGGAGGGCAGCCGCAAGAAGGCCATCCAGGCGCTGGCGTGCGACTCGATGATGCTCAGCTTCGCAGAGGTTCAGGAGGTCTTCGACGCGATCGTCCGGGCGCAGGGGCCGCGGCTGGCGCGCTTCCGCAAGCCCGGCAGGCCGCCTTCGCCGGCACGTTCCACCAAACCCTTAGGAGAGTAGACCGTGAAGAGGCGAATCATTGACATGCACCAGCACCTCAGCGAGGTCAACACGGCCGATGCGATGGCCGAGGAATACGGCCGTCTGGGGGTGGAGAAGGTGGTGCTTCTTGGCGCGCCTCCGCGCCGCAGGCCCGGAAACAACGAGGCCGTGCTCGCGGCGCACCGCAAGTATCCTGATCTGTTCGTGCCCTTCGTGGGGTTTGACCTCGACTACATGAAGCCCGCTGACCTGAGGCGTTTCAAGGAAGGGGGCTTTGTCGGCATCAAGTTCATCGCGCCCCAGAAGCCCTACAACGACCCGTCGTATTTTCCCGTCTACGCACAGGCTTCTGAGCTCGGCATGCCGGGGCTGTTTCACCTTGGCATCGTGGCGAACTATGCCCCCTGGAACGATGTGGACAGCGGGCTGATGAGGCCGATCCACCTGGACCACATCGCCAGGAGCCTGCCGGCGTTCAAGATGATCGGTGCGCACATGGGCAATCCCTGGTACGATGAGGCCGGGATGGCGTGCCGGTGGAACTCGAACTTGTATTTCGACCTCACCGGCTCGACGCTCAAGATGAAGGGGCCGCAGTTCATTGGCGGGCTGCTGTGGTGGACGCCGACGACGGCCTACAGGGCTCCGGAGCGCGGCTTTGCCTGGGAGAAGATCCTGTTCGGGAGCGACGTGAGCTACCACGAGGTGCGCGACGTCATGCACGACTACGAGCGGCTCATGTCGGCCCTGAACCTTCAGCCGAGCCTCCAGGACGCGGTCTGGTACCGCACGGCGGCGAAGATACTGGGGCTGGATTGAGGATGGACAAGCTGGACCTGCATGCGATCGAAAGGCGGGCGGGGCTTGCCATCTATGAGGCCAGCCTGACCGAGGCCGCGGGTGTGGCGTACTTCCTGGCGCGCAAAGGGCAAGACAAGCTCGTCGGCACGGTTGGGCATGGCAGCGTCGCGGGGGAAGCGGTGGGCACCGCAGGGGGGCGGCCGGTCATCGTGGGTCCTACCGGTCATGCGAATGCCGAGGCGATACGTGCCGCGCTTCCGTGGAC
>CAYYNS010000072.1:0-7708 GCA_964473085.1 uncultured candidatus Brocadiaceae bacterium | reverse complement strand
TGTGTCTGGCGATCGAGCCCGGACTGGTCCGCATGGATCTGGCCAGAGAAAGCCCTACGCGAAAGTCACGGCTGGAGGCCCTGGAGCGCTACGGAGGAAAGTTCAGCCGAGCGTGGCATCACTATACCCTGAACGGCGGCACAGGGCATTCTGAGAAAGCGACACGCGGGAAGGGAGAGCGCATAGTGACCGCAGCAGTGGCGCGGTTAAAGGAGGTTATTCTGGAGCTGTGCCGCAGGCAGTACGACGAGCGATTTCCTTTCTAGTTCGGTTCGTTGCGCAGGTCCAAACTTCACGCGGAGTAATCGGCTCAGGGGGGCCATTCTCGCTCAGGCGTGCACCGCCCAGATCGCAAGTGAGCCTCACGTTTCGGTCTGCTGCTCAGCCGGCCAGATCGTGATGATTGCGTGCACCATGACCTGCTTTTCCCCGGCCTTTGTGTTCAAGATGATGTAAGTGGGGCTGACCTCGGTCAACTCACCCGTTACGGTCTTTCCCGTCGTCAGCGTCACAGTCACTTCCCGACCGAACCACGCCGGTTTTACCACGCTGGCCATCCGTGCTCCCTTGTCGTTCGCTTGCGTTGATCTCATCTCACCCCTTTCGGGAAGAACCGGCTCAGAGTGCTCACTGCTGGCCCGACTGCTTCTGGCGGACGTACCGTGCAATCGCGGCCACGCTCGAGAAATTCGCTATGTCGAAATCAGTGTCCTCGAACGTGACTCCGAACATCTCTTCCAGGCCCACAACAACCTCAAGAATCTGAACCGAGTCAAGCCCGACCGATTCCATAAGCGGGGCTTCGTCCTCGATGTCTTCGGGGCATATCGTGAGGAAGCAACGCTCGACGATCATCTCCTTGAGCTGCTGTTCCAGGTTGCCGGACATCACTCACCTCAAACCCCCCGTTCGAAAACACGGCCGTACCGCTTTGAGCTTATCAAATAGGCACAGGCCGCACAAATCGGCACGCCCGCCGGCTGCTTGCTGAGCAGGCAGAGCGCCTTTCAGCGCGTGCGCTCTCCATCCGGGCCGGGCATGGTGATGGGCACCCATTTGCACTCGGAGTCGGGCGGGCCGTCTTCCTTCTCGAACATGTGCCGCCAGCGTTCCTTGAAGAGCATTCCGTGCTTGATGATCAAGTACTTGTTGGGCAGCTTCGGCGTGCCCTCGCTCGTGATACTTTCCCAATGGTGGACCTCGACGGCAGGTTCGTATATGCACCGACCGCCGGCGCTTCGTGCACGGTAGCAGAAGTCGAGGTCCTCGAACTCAATGGGGTTGAACGCTTCGTCCAGACCCCCCATCCTCTCATAAAGAGACCTGCGGAACAGGAAGCATGCGCTGATCAGGCACTGCACGTCGCGGCGCCGATTGAACTCGGGCAGTTCCCGCGGCCGCCCTCTACCGCGGAACTGCACTCGCCCGCTCCTTGAGACTGCGCCCCCCGCGCACTGAATCCAGTGAGGAGGGAATGGGTAAACGAGCTTCGGGCCTACGATGGCCGCACCGGGCTCTTCTTCGAGGGTTGCGATCAGGTGTGTCGCCCAGGATGGATCCACGACAAGGGCGTCGTTGTCCATGAACGCGCAGTACCGGCCGCGTGCCATCCGCAGCCCCTGGTTACGGGCGGTCGAGCAGCCGAGATTGGTCGGGTTCAACTCCCACCGCAGGCTGGCGGCATGGGAGCGGAAAGTCGGCCCCATCTCCTCTAAGAGGGCCGGAGTGCCGTCTGTGGACCCATTGTCTACGACGATCGCCTCCAGGTGCACTCCGGCCGTGCACAGCAGGCTTTCCAGTGCCGCCCGCGTGTAAGGCTTCTTGTTGTGGCTGAGCACTATGACACTCAGGGCTCGCATGGAGTGACACCGTCAGGGGGCTTTCAGGATTGCCGCCACGACGCTGTGGGCGGACCACGCCAACAGGAGGGCTGCCGTGCCCAGAACGGAGGTCGGCGGTTGCTCTACCCAAAGCTCGACCCCCTTCTCCACCCCTTCAAGCTTCAGCGGCGACGGGACGGCGCGCTGGTTGAGGAAGATGACAGCAGCAGCGCACTGGAGCAGGAAGGTCGCAGCAAACGCGTACCCCCCGACCTCTTGCGCGGCGAAAGTCGGCACCTGGGACAGGCTGCTGAGCGTTGGCAGGGCAGCGCGGCAAAGCAAGTCCTGGCTCTGCCATGGCATGGCCAGGAACACGATGCCCAGATCGCCTTCCCATAAGCCGGCCTGGGCAAGCGCACGGCTAATGGCCAAGCGGGTGGCTGCCGCGATTTGCCCTTCGGCCTCAGCGCTACGGGGCGGACCTGGTAGTCCGGTGCCGGCGCTCGCCACGGACACCACCTCGCAGACAGGGGTGCTGTCCCTGCGGCGGACCGAGCGCTGGTTTTCCAGTACGATAAAGCAGGCGCCCTCGCCCAGGACAAGACCGTCGGCGCCGTACTCTCTGCGAAGGGCTGCCGAGAGGCGATCGCCGAGGGCATCGCACCCACCCACCAACATCAAATCCGCAAGGCCATCGCGGATAGCCTCCCATGCTGCTTGAAGCGCCTGCGCGCCGCACAGCGAATCGCCGCAGAAGTTCTGGTTGTAGCCGCGCAGGCCGAACTCGATGCAAAGGAGGCTGTTGGTTGTGTTCGGGTAGCAGTGCTGGAAGAGCACGGGGGAGGCCAGCCGCACTCCCTTCAGCCTGACCCCCTGCTGGAAGATCTCCTGGGAGGCGGTGTTGCCGAAGACGGTCCCCATGGCTAGGCCGCCAGTGCCAGGGGGTATTTCCCGGGCCTGTCCTCTTGAGGACGCGAGTGCCAGGGAGCCTGCGGCAAGTGCGAAAGCAGAATGCGGGTCTACATATGAGCGCTTGGACTTGACGTAGTTGTTCAGGTCAAAAGCAGGGACACGTCGCACGGAGACAGGCCGTTCCTGGCCGCTTGCGGCAGCAAGTTCTCGGACGCGGTACGGCCTCTCCCACAGGGCACCAGCAAATGCCTCGATTCCCACGCCGAGGCTGCAAACTGGCCCCAGGCCGGTTATGTACACTCGCTCGGCACTTGATTCTTGACTCGCCGACTCCATGCGGTTTCGCTCTTCCCGCTGCGGCTAGCCTTGCCCACCCGGCTTCGCAAACACCGTCACCGCGTTGCCCCCGCCGATGCCGGCCGAGTTGTTGACCACTGCCCGCACGTCGGCCTTCAGCGGGGCGCCGGTAACGAGATTCAGATCACATTCGGGGTCCGGGGTCTCATAGTTGATGGTGGGAGGGACTGCGCCTTCTTGCAGTGCAAGGACACAGGCTACTGCCTCCAGCGCGCTTGCAGCTCCCATCGCGTGGCCCAGTCCCCCTTTGAGGGACGTGACGGGAATGTCCTTTGTGCGTTCGTCGAAGACCGACTTGAAGGCCCGCGTCTCAATCGCATCGTTTAGTTTTGTGCCCGTGCCGTGAGCGTTCACGTAACTGACGGCTTCGGGACTGATGCGGGCATCTTGCAATGCCATCTGGATGGCTTCAGCCGTCGCACGGCCCTCCTGGTCTGCATGCGTCATGTGATAGGCGTTGTTGTTTGAGCTTGCCCCTGCCAGCTCAGCGAGCGGCTTGGCTCCGCGCTTTGCTGCATGCTCGGCCGATTCCAGCAAGAGCATCCCCGCGCCCTCGCTGAAGATCGTGCCGGAACGATCCAGGTCAAACGGCCGAACGCGCGGCGCCTTTCCTTCAGTGCCCAGGGCCATTATCCGCAGGCAGGCAAGCCCGGCCCAGACGATCTTCTGAATGCTGTCGTAAGCTCCCGCCAGGACGGCGCTCGCATGCCCGCCTCGCAGCAGCGCCAGTGCGTGCGCCAGCGCCGCGTTTCCAGAAGAGCACGACAGCGATATGCAGATGCGCGCACCTCCAGCGCCGACCGCCTCAGCGACGTGGTCCACGTCCCATGCGAACGGCCCTTCGTGCAGGCGCAACCTGCCTGTGCTGGCCCAGGCAGGCGCAAAGCCAGCGTCCAGAAGGTCTTCGAGGACTTCAGACGGGCCGAAGTTGGTAGCGAGCACCAGGGCAAGCCCTTCCCGCAGCTCTTGCGGAAGGCCTCTTACAGCCTCCCCGGCAGCCTCGGCGGCGAGCTGCGCACCCATCGAGACGCCTGTCTGCGAAAAAGGTCTCGGCGTCATCCCCACAACCTGCCCGCCCGTCGAGTAAGGGATGCCCTCCAAGTCGAAACGGTCAATGGGGCGCAGCCCAGACCTGCCTTCCAAAAGGGCCTGCCAGAACTCAGGCACGCTGCCGCCCAGACAGCACACAGCCCCCAGCCCCGTCACAAAGACCCGTGTCCTATCGGGCATCACCGCCCCCGCGTGTCTGGCCGCGTCTGCGCATGTAGCCGAGGACGTCATCCTCGCTGATGATTCCCCCTGTCCGTGCGCCGATCTCCTCCAGGGATACGCCGGCGCGGCGAGCCAGTCTCCTTGCAGCGGGAGTTGCCCTTACCCTCGGGCCGCTTGCCGCTACCTTGCCCGACCTGCCCGGCGCACCCTCTGCACTGGGGGGTTCGCTTGCCTGGCCCGCACCAAAGAGTAGGGCCTCACGGTACCGCCGCATAACCGCTTCATTCTCGTCGGTCACATCGGGCAGCGGCTCACTCTCCTCGTCGCTCAGCAGCGCGATGATGTAGCCGACCGGCACAACGCTCTTTTCCGGCGCCAGATGAGCTCGCAGAAAGCCCGCACGCTCGCCTTCGAGCTGAAAAGTGGCCTTGTCCGTGATGATTTCCACAATTGGCTCACCTGCCGCGACCCCATCCCCGGGGTTTTTGAGCCAGCAACCAATGGCCGCCTCGTCTACGTTCGCATCCATCCTGGGCATTCGGACCTTGGAAATCATGGTGCAAGACGATCCCGACAGCCAGATTGCCCTCTGGGGTCAACCGCTGGGTGTGGCGAACCTTATGGTTCTGGGCACCACCGACGAAGGCAGCAGCCGAAAGGCCCTTGCCTGCCACGCGCGGTCGTCAATCCATCAATTGGCCTTGCGCGGTGCCCCGTACTTGAAACCAGTAGACTCGCGCTACGGGGAACGCCTCAACTATTGCCGGCACATCAAAGACGTGCGGCCCTTGGTCGCAACATCACGCGCGCTCCGTGCCCAAAGCTGTCAGCTGCCAAATTGGGCGACGCCGGTGTCAACCAGATTGGATCAGTCCGCACCTACTGGCGGAATTTCTCCAGAATCTCGTTGATCCCCCGAGTGGCTTTCGGCACAAGCAGTATCTCGACGCGCCTGTTCTTGGGCACATCTGCATCCGGCTGCGGCGGCTGCACACGCGGCCGGTTTGGACCGAAGCCCAGGATGTACATGTTCTCCGTTGGAATGCCCTTTGAGACGAGGTAGGTCATCACGGCGTGAGCACGCATCGCTGCCAGGTGGTGGTTGGTGAGCCAGTCGGAAAAGGTGATCGGCACTCCATCGGTATGCCCGTCTATGCGAATCTGCTGGTCGGGCTGGTCCTTGAGATGCTTCTTCAGATACGCCACAACCGTGTCGTCCAGGGTCTTACGGGCTGGCTCGCTGAGGTCAATCTTGCCAGGGGCGAACAGGATCTCATTCTCAATCACAATGAAGTCGCCTTCCGGGCGTGACTCCACGGTCATCCCGCTGATGTTCTGCACGAGTTTGCGGAGCTCCTCGAGTTTCTTCTCCCGCTCCTGCTTTGCCGTCTGGATTGTGCTCAGCAGTTCGTTGAGCTCCCGTTCCTTGGCCTGGGCAGCTTTTAGGGCCTCGCCTTGCGCCAGGTAGTCGCTCTCGAGCTGGTCAAGTTGACCCTTGTAACTGTCCCGCTGCTGCGCGCAGTTCTGCAACCTGTCTTTGAGGGCTGCTATTTCTTTCTTCTGCTCTTCGAGCGCCTTACAGCCAACCAGAAGTACCGAACAGACAGCAACCAGTACTGGCAACTTGGTACGAAACATTTCAGCTCACGCTCCTCTCAGGGAAAGGAGAAAAACGCCCACAATCCAGACGGCCTCACCTGCGCACATGCCCTCGCCGACCGTTCGCTCCAGATCCCGGCCGATACAGGGCTCAAGCTCCACGCTCCTCAGTCCCCCTTGAAGGGGCTGAGTGCTCGGGTGATGCCCGTTGCGTAGCGGGGGCTTACGGCGTTCTCGACGACGAACAGACCTGCCACGATCTGCACGACCACCACGAGTACGAGGACGACTGCGGCCCACACGGGGACCGGCACTTCCGCCGGCACAGCCGCCGCCTCCGGGACCTCGAACTCCTCCTCGGCAGCCTCGGCTGCCTCCTCGGTGGCCAGAATCTCCTCCAGCTCCTGGTCCTCGAAGCCCTCTTCGGCGCGGGTAAGGTCCGCCGTCACTTCTTCAGTGGCCCCCGCTTCCGTATCAACGGTCTCGCCTTCCAGGTCCGTAATCTCCGCCGTGGGTTCCTGGGCGGGTTCCATTTCCTGGGTTGCCTCGCCGGCGGGCGCGGCAGTTTGTGGCTCCAGTTCGGCGCTTACGTCCTCGATCACATCACCCAGGAGGTCTTCTTCTCCGCCTTCCAGCCCGCTAACGTCAACGACCTCCGTGATCATCTCGGCTTCTTCGTCAGCCTCCTCGGGCGTTTCTTTTGCGGCTGCTGGCTGGGCCGCCGGGCGCCTCTTCGGCTCTTCGCTCAGCTCTGTTTCGAGCTCTTCGGCAAAGTCGAACAGGTCGTCTTCTTCGAGTTCTTCGCCACTTCCGGCTCGGGGTGCCGCCACGGTCTCGGCGAGCTCTTCTTGCCCCTCCGGTTTCTCGCCCGCCTCTTCGGGGCGCATCCTGGCTGCCGTTTCACGCAGGTCAGCGTGCTTGGCCTCAAGCGCAAGCACTTGGTCCCTCGCAAAACCCCTTCGCCCTGCCCGCTCGATCACAGTCAGGCTGCCTTCCTCAACAAGCCCGCTGAGCTCAGCCCTGGAGATGCCCCACCTGTCGAGAACTTCTTGTTCCGTCAAGAACTCCCCTGGCATTGCTTCCTACCTCCATTACCCCGCACGGCATCCGCGCCGGCCACAGAGGCGCGGCCCCCACCACGCGAACAAACCTACACACGGTATTATAACCAATTGATTGCTCGTTGCCAATCCTTTTCCGATTCCTTTCCGGGGAAAGCGTATTCCCCTTGGTGCTTCCCCCAGCCGACGCACTGGGCTGACGGACTATCTGTCCGTCCCATAAACCTTGTCGGGGTCGAACACCCTGGTCCCCAACACCTCCAGACAGTTGCGTTCGGGACGATACCGGCGAAAATAGCAGGTCCTATAGCCCCTGTGGCATGCTCCGACGCGCTGCTCCACGGCGATCATGAGAGAATTGCCTTCGCAATCTATCCAGACCTCGGCGACCCTCTGGGTGTGACCGCTTGTCTCGCCCTTCTTCATCACGCGCTGCTTGGACCGCCGGAACACGTGCACCCAGCCCGTAAGGATGGTCTGGCGCAGGGCCTCCTCATTCATGTAGCAGAGGCTCAGCACCTGCGGGGCCTGCGCATCAGTGATCACGACGGGGATGAGGCCGTTTTCAAAATGGAGCTCTTTCAGCAGTTCCTGCATCGCCCGGATGCCCCGGCAAGCGGTGTTTGGCACCAGCGCACTCATGGTAGCGGGGCGGGGGGGGAAAGTCAAAAGGAGCGGGTTGCGAGGCCCTGAACCTGAATTATTCACCGCCGAGGTCGCAAAGACCGCAGAGACGGCCGACATATT
>CAYYNS010000071.1:0-7722 GCA_964473085.1 uncultured candidatus Brocadiaceae bacterium | reverse complement strand
CAAGCGCCGCAGCCCGCAGGGGCCAGGCCCACAGCGGCGTTCGCTCGGCGGCGGCGATCCCGAGCATCGTCACGCGCCAGCCGCCCGTCTCGTCGAGCGGTGGGCAAACGTACGCCAGGCGCACCCCGTCGTGCGCGACGCATTCCAGCGCCGGAGCACTGCGCAGGTGCCAGTCCGTGCCTGCCCGGCAACCGCAGAGCCGCACGTCCACCACCGGCAGGCAGCCCGGCGGGCGATATACGGCGACCTGCGGGACCTCTGCAAGGGGCGTCAGGCCCACCGCCTGTTCGCCGTCCGCCACATCCTGCGGGCCGAGGGCCAGGCAGTGCTCGCAGAGCCGTCCGCGCCCCAGCAGGCCGTAGCGCACCCGGACGCTGTAGCGCACCTCCAGCCCTCCGGCATCCGTCCTTGCCGCGCGCACGCTCGGCAGCACGGGGTCCTCGTAGCGCTGCCCCAGCTCGGTCCACACGGCGTGGGTGCAGCAGCCTGACGCGGCCGAGCACACCACGGCGAGGGCCAGCAGTGAACTGAAGGCGGCAAACTTGATCATGGCGCGATCACACTCCCGTTCCCGCCGGCGTCGCCTGCCTTCAAGCCAGGGCCAGCAAGACGAGCAGCCCGTAAAGGTGCACGGCGGCCGCCAGAAGGCCGGGCACGCAAAGGGCCGCGATCAGGGGCAGGGCAATCCACCACCGGCAGCGCATCACCAGAAGGTAGATGGCGGCGCACGCGAAGGCCAGCCCGACCACGCCAGCCGCAGCGATGCACAGGTAGCTCAGGCGCGCGGCCGCCGCCTCGGACAGGCAGGGCTGCGCGCCGTAGGCAGCCGTCCAGAGGGCCTTCAAGGCAAGCCAGACCGCCGCCTGGGCGGCGGGCGACGCGACAGCCAGCACCGGTCCCCAGAATGCGCCCACCCTCATTGCCCGGGGTCCCGTATCGTGATGTCCGTGCGGCCGAAACACAGCGCCCCAGACCTGCGCCACAACACGTCGGCCTGAACCCTACCGCCAGTGAGCCACTCTGCCGACTCAAAGTTGCGGCGCGCCAGGCGGTTCGCCTCGCTCGCAGCCGCCTCCACGGACCACCCTGCCGTCCACCGGCGCAGAAAATACACGTAGAAGACCGGCGATTCGCTGCGTCCGGGATGGCCGATGTAGGCGTCCGCCCCGACCCCCAGCCAGCGGGGAGCCTGCGAGGCATCTCCGCAGCCCGTGTTGTAGACGAGCCGCAGGCGCCTGGTCAGCGAGGGGTCGAGCTCCTCCACCCACGCAATGTAGGAGTTCGAGTGCGCAAGCAAAAACAGGTCCACGGCCTCGCACTCGGTCAGGCACCGCCCCAAGCAGTCGAGGAACTGCTCCTTCTGGTCGTCGCCACCCTCTTGCGTGAAATAGCCGGAGCAGCCGTAGTGCCGCGCGAGGTAGGGCACGGTGAAGGCGCGCGTGCCCCACTTCTGGAAGGCCGTCACGTCGTCCCGAATGGCGACCGCGCCCCGCCGCTCGCGCCCGGCCGCCGTGCCCAGCATCAACAGAGGCCGCTCGGTGACGAGCACCACGCAGCCCAGCGCCGCCAGGGGCAAGAGTGCAGCGGCAAGGAATGCGACGGTCCTGCGCCTCCGACTGGTGCGCTGCCCTTCCATTGTCGCCCGATTAGTCTGTGCAGGGGGGCGTTTTGTTCCCGGCCGCCGTGGCGGACCGGTCAGGAGATCCTTACCTCACGGCCTGTCCGCGCCGACTCGTAGATGGCGTCCAGGATCTTCATCACGATAACGCCGTGCTCCGCAGACGGGCCGGGCTGCCTGCCGTGCAGGATGCAGTCCACGAAGTGCTGCTGCGGCGACTCCTTGGGCTGCTGCGGCTCCAGGACAGCCATGACGGGCACGCCGTGCTCGGTGCGGCAAAGGGTAAGCTGGCCGCCCTGCTCGTAGATCGCGCCCTCGGTGCCCCGGATGCTCATGGTCAGCCCCCCGCCGCCGAGCTCATGGCCGTCCCAGCTCGCTGCCGAGTACAGGGTGCACCCGTTCTCAAACCGGATCATCGCCGCCGAGAAATCCTCGCAGTCGAACTCGACGCCCCTGAGCTTGCGCCTGGCCAGCAGGTCGTAGACGCTGCCGAACGCCGCCACTGGCCTGGGATAGCCGATCAGCCACAGCGCCAGGTCAATGCGGTGAACGCCCAGGTCAATGAGCGGGCCGCCGCCGCTCTTGGCCTTCTGGCCGAACCAACTGCCGGGCCTCGGGTAGCCGTCCCTGCGCGTGTAGGTCGTCGTCACGTGGTAGATCTCGCCCAGCGCCCCCGCCTCCATGATGGGCTTCAGGGTCGCCGCCGTCGTCATGTAGCGCATGTTGAAGTGCATCATCAATAGCTTGCCGAGCCTGTCGGCCGTGGCCTTCATGTGCTGGGCCTCGGCAGCGTTCATCGCCATCGGCTTTTCGCACAGCACGTGCCTGCCGGCCTCGAGGGCCTCAATCGTGATGGGGGCGTGCAGGTAGTTCGGCAGCGCCACGCTGACCGCCTGGAGCTCCTGGAGGGCGAGCATGTCCTTGTAGCTGGTGAAGCCCCTGACGGCGGGACGCCCCCTGAGCACGCCCTGCATCAGGGCCTCGTCAATGTCGCAGACGGCCAGCACCTCCGCCTGGGGGCACTTCTCGTAGCTCTGGAGGTGATACTGCCCCATGCCAAGACCGATCACGCCTACCTTCACCTTGTCCATGGCCTCGCGTTTCCCGCAAATAGGAGCGATTACTCTCTGGCGCTCGATCGCGCCGGGCGGCAGAGCATAGCACCTGCGGCGTCCGGCTTCAAGGAGGGCGCGGCGCAGGGCGCGAGCTTGACAGTCGGCGGCCGCGCCCTATAATGGACCTTGTCCGTGGCGGGGTAGCTCAGTTGGCAGAGCAGAGGATTCATAAGCCTCGGGTCGCGGGTTCGAGCCCCGCCCCCGCTACCAGGGTCAAGGCAGACGCGGTGCCATCCGCAGGAAGCGATGGCACCGCGTCTTTCGCGTATTGACGGCAACAGCGCTACCTGTCTGTGCTCTTGAGGCCGGCGCGCACCTTCCAGAGCCCGTCTTCGCGCAGCAGCTCAACCTTCAGGCTCGCCGGCTTGCCATCGCCCCGTTTGCCGGCCAAGAAGACCCTCGCTGTGTCCCCCTGCACCTCGGCGCTCTCAATCGCGGTCTGGCCTGGCTGGAAGAAGCCGTATGTCAGCGCCCAACCCGCAGCCGTTATGCTGGCTACCTCGGCAGGGCCGAGCTCGGACTTGCGGCCGTACTTGCTGTAGATGCCTTTCACAGCCTCCACCTCGGCCTTGACGGCCACAAGCCCTTGCAGGGTCAGCTCGTCTTCCTCCTCCAGCGCCCGGATGAGCACCCGGACGACCTCTTCGGGTGAGCTCTGCGCCGACAAGCCCGCCGGATAAGGGGGCACGCGCGCGGCCTCGGAAGGGGCGCCCCCTTCCTTGCCGCCTTTCCTGCAGCCCACACTGCCTCCGACGGCCGCCAACAGGACCGCTGCCACGATGCATGTTGCAGCAGAAAGCATGCGTCGCGCCGATTGCTGCCCAGGCTTCTCCATAGTGACACCCCTTGCGGTTTGAATGTCAGTTGCGCTCCCGTCGAGGAACGTGCCATTGACCAGCGGGCAGTGTATGACCGTCAGGCCTTGACGTCAACTGGGCCTGCCGGTTGGCAGGGCGGCTGCGGGCGGACGGCGTCACCGGATCCTTATGGTCGCGGCGGCCTGCCGGAAGAGGGGCTCGTATTTGGAAAACTCCTGCCGCTCTGCGCCAAACGTGACGATAACGACCTGGTTCCCCCGACGCAGGTAGAGCATGAGCGTGCTTCGGGGTGCTTCTGTGACGACCTCGATTGCCTCCAGGCCGCCTACCGTGCACGGGCGCTTTGAAATGACCCTGCTTTGAGCCTGCCGGAGCTCCTCACTGACAGGTTCTCCAGTCACCTTGTCCAGTGCCTTGGCAAGCCCCACATGAAGCGCCTGCAGCTTCTCGTGCTCGGCCAGCATCCTGTCCACATACTCAGCCAGGCTGTCCCCTTCGAGGGGGAAGCCCATCACGTCGCCCGAGGGGTCATCGCGTTCGGCGCTCTCGAAGAAGAAGGGGCCATTTCGGTCCGCCCGGTAGCCTCCCGCCATACGGGGCTCCCCCTGCTTCCAGCCTGGCGGCAGGCGCATCGAAAACCCAAGCTCCCTGAGCTTAAAGGACCCGCCTTTGCGGCAGCCCGTTACAAGCGCGAGGCCCACCAGCAGAACTGCCAGAACGAAGGACGTTTGCCTGCGGCTCATGATGCACCCCCATTTAGAGCCTGATCCTACACCAGGCACAGATCATACCAGTGCAGTTGTGCGCCCGCAAAAGACTCGCTCAGCCCCGCGGCAAGCAGCAGCTTGGCCCTGCCCCCGGCGCACAACAGGCACTCCCACTCTTGCCCCCTAAGACCATCACGCTGCTGAACACCTGGACGGTGTCCTTGCTGCCACATTTCGGGCAGGCAGGCTTCAGGCCCTTCTCTTTCTCCCCAAGTGACGCCCGCACGTCAAACCTCGTGCCGCAGTCAGGGCATGCGTACTCATAGGTTGGCATCCCAAACCCTCCGCGAACTCGCGACTTCCGTCCAGTACGCTACCTTACCTATTCCGGCGCGACTCTGCAAGGAGCTTCAAGCGGTGACAAGGTTCTCCTTGATAGCCGCGACCGCGTCCTCAATTGAGGCTGCACCCATGGCCACCACCCGGTCGCCGACAGTAAGGATCGGCACAGCGGCCAACCCAAACGCGCGAAGCACCGCGAACACCCTCGGGTGCTGCTGAAGGACCTCGAGCTTTTTGACATTGTAGACCTCGACTTCTACACTCAACTCCTCAACAGCCGCCTTCATCGCCGCGACTTCCTCTTCCGTTTGCCCGACAGGCCCGCAGCACGCCGACCCAGCACCGCAAGGGAATTCCAGGGGCAATGTAAAAATCCCGACCGTTCTCTTCGTTTCCTGCATGCCCTTATCCTCAGCTCAAAGGAGGTTGAACACGTAGCCGGCAATTACACACCCGACAAAGCTCACTCCCACGTAGACGGCCAAAACCCTTCCCCTGAACACCCCCGACAGCATTACGATAGACGGCAGGGAAAGCCCGGGGCCACCAAGCAGGTACGCCAGGGTTGCCCCACCGCCCATGCCCTTGCTCATGAGTGCCAGGGCAGTCGGCACCTCCACGTAGGTGCACACATAGGCGAGCAGGGCCACCAGCGATGCCACGAGGACCGAGTTCATGCTCGCGTGCCGCCCACAATTCTTACCACCACGGTCGTGGGAATCAGCACCTTTATGCCACCAGCGATAACCACGGCGAGAATCAGGTAATAGTTGAGCTGAAGAAACAAATCCCACGCTGTAGACAGGAGCTTCTTCACTGCCTCGAAGGGTGAGAGTTCGGGATCACCCGTAGGCAGAACGAAGCAGGCTGCCGTAACAGCCGTTGAGGTTCCCCCGACCTGTGGGAGAAACCACATCCCATCCCTGCCACGGTCAAGAATGCCAGCCTCTGCCAACCGAAAAAGCCCTTCCTCCTGGCCAGGAGCAAGTTCGGCAGTCGAACGCCTGCCCGGAGGTTCAGAGAGAGCAGCAACGACCCGGAACGCGAATCGCCTCAGGTCGCTCGACAGGTTCGGTGTAATCGCGAGCTTGACAAAGCGCCGCAGAAATCGCTCCCTGCGCTGCCAGTACGATAATAGCCCTCCGAGGGTGAGCGCGATGAGAAACGTCCCCAGGATCCTGCCAACCGCCATCCTCCATCCGAGAACCCCCGCTGTGATGAACACGGCGGGGACGTTGAGCATGGGTGCCGCAACCAGGAAGGCCATTGTCGGGCCTAAAGGGATGCCCGCCTCAACCATCCCGGCAAGCACTGGAACGATCCCGCAGGAACAGATCGGAATGACAGCCCCGGCCGTGGCAGCGACTACGTTAGCTGCGAAACCTCCAGCTCCCATCTTCTGCCTGATCCGCTCCCAGGGCACAAAGACCACGAGCGCTGCCGCTATGAGCATCCCAACGACCCAGTACTGAAATAGCTCTGCAAGGACGGCGGCCCCCTTCACATAGATGAACCACATTACCTTTGGAATGTTCCAGGACAGCGGAGTGGCGATCTCGACCAGCCTGGCCTCGGGGCCCATGACGCCCCTGGGCTGCAGAAGGCCATGCCTGAACAGCGCTTCAAGGGAAAGGCCCTGCGTGCAAACGTAGAGGACCGCTGAAAGGCACATGACAGCCAAAACCAAAAGGTAGAACAGCTCCCTTCTGCTTGGCTTTCTGAACATTTTGGCTTTGGCTCCGGGACTCACAAAGGCAGCCGACAACGTGTCTTCTGGGCGGCCTCAACTTTCTGCTTCACCACCTGGCGAAGGAACCGCAGGGCTCCTTCTTTGTCACCGTCAACGCATCTGCGCTTGGGCAGTCTGGGGCGCTTGGCCGCGCACAGATGCCGGGAGCTGTGGGCACAGCTTGCCCCGCCTTCGGAGCTCCTGCAAAGCTCGCAGATCTGCGGCAGAACCCGGAATCTCGGCGCCCGCTTCCTTGAGCCACTGGAGCACCCGCTGATGGAGCGTCCCCTGGGCTGGAGCCAGACAGTAATGCATCCAGAAGCCTTCGCGCCGGTCGGTCACAAGGCCAGAGTTCCTCAGACACGCCAGATGCCGAGAGGCCTTTGACTGGCCGATTCGAAGAACCCTCACGATATCGCACACGCAGAGATCGCCACGAAACAGCAGATTGAGGATCCGCAACCTGGTCGGATCAGCAAGTGCCTTGAATAGTTGCGAAGCACTCACCATTTCGCCCTCCCGCTTGATCCTTCTATCCGGTTATCCAGATAGACTACCCGGACCGTCCGTATTTGTCAAGCGACATGCCGAAGGAGGAGCCTGCGAGCCGGCGGGGTTGGCCTCAGCGCAATCGCCTCGACAGGGCAGCCCTTTCATATTCGTCGTGGATTGCGTAGGACGCTTGGCGCGCAAAGGGAAGCAGGCACTTCCAGATCGCAAGGATCCTCTTCGGCGACAGGCCGGCCATCGGTGGGAGGGCTGTCGCAAGGCCAACCGTTCACTCGGTCTGCTCCGCACCAGGTGCAGAGGGCTGGCCCCCTCGCCTTTGCTTTTCCTCCACCGCCTTCCTGATGCGATCCATCAGTTCCTTTAGCCTGTCGGCCTGCACCCGCTCCTCTTCGGTCTTGGGCTCTCTTTCCGGGTGGGTCACTCGCCACGTGATCTTGCCGCTCAGCGGCGGTTCCGGATAGGCCCCGGGATCGTAGAGCTGATAGCTCCCGAACGCAGTGGGCTGTTCCTGATAGCACGACCAGACCGCTTTGCGAAGGACATCGGGGGAGCCCTCGTTCAATAGGTCAATCACTTTCACCTGCTTGCGCAGGCGCTCCACAAACTCGGCGGGAACATTGAACAGGTACGGAGTAGGAGCCCTGGCACCAACGATACGCCTGCGCTCGTCCACGCCGTTGTTGGCCAGGCACAGCAGTGCGTCGCCCGTCAGATGGCCGGGAGACTCCGGGCCGCAGAGGACCAGATAGCGGATGTTTGGGTTGGACACGATGTTGCAGATGAGCTTCTCGATGCCGATGTTTTCCGTCTGGAGGGTTCCCGCCAGGGCCGCGCCGCTCTCGACCGCAACGCGGACGAGGTTCTCGATGTCGGGCGGTGTCTC
>CAYYNS010000070.1:0-7769 GCA_964473085.1 uncultured candidatus Brocadiaceae bacterium | reverse complement strand
ACGATGTCAGCGAGACCAGGAAGGCGACGACACCCAGCGCCCCGGCAAAGCCGAGCGACGAGGCGGCCAGAAACCATCCCATCGCCCGGCCGCGGTCACCGGAATCGGTGTGTTGAAAAATCAAGGCCAGACCTGGGGTGTAGGACCCGCCGGAGCATAGCCCCGCGATCCCGTAGAGTATCAGCGCCGACAGATAGCCCCGGCTCCCGAAGGCGAAGGCAATTGCGGTCAGCGCTGCCAGGACACTCGAAGTCAGGTAGGTGCGCCGCGCCCCGTAGCGGTCCGCCAGGATGCCGACGGCGAACAAGGACACCAGGTAGCCTAGATGCCAGGCGCTCTGGATGGTGGCGGCCTTGGCCGCCGACATGTCCCAGGCCGCCTGCACCAGGGGCATCACGCCCGCGTAGGTGTTGAAGATCACCGACAAGAGGAGTCGGCTGGCGCAAAGGCCAATCAGCCAGCCCTGTATCCGTGATCCTGTGCGCGAGGGTGTCTGCATACATGCAAAACCGTTACTGCCGTCCTTCAGAGTCCGCGCCTGAGTTGAATACCGTGTCGGCACGGGATGACCGGGATGCCTAAGGCAGGATTGGAAGTCGCGAGATCGCCCACGCTGGCAGAGACGCTACCACCGGCGCAGTGGCGGGTCAAGCTGAATCCCGCGCACCCCGGGGCTAAGCAGAGACGCGCCGGGCCCCGCATCCTCTCATGAGGCGATCATACTGTCGGACGCAAGGCGGCAATCGAGGGGGGGCTTCGTCGCGACCTCAGCCGAGCGGTTCGTAGGACCACTTGCGTGGCGGATCAGCGGCCAGGCCACTGGGAGCTTAGCGGGGAGAAGCTCGCGTGGATCTCGACGCTAAAGCTGATGGATTGTTCCGAGCCGGCCAGTGGCAGGCGCTGCAGGCGCTCGCGCGGACGCAACGTTGTGCTTTACCGGGCCGGCGTGACGAGCAGGCCCAGGATCTCGTTGAAGATCTGCTGCGAGTAGATCGGGTAGCCGGCCTCGAGCGGCGCGGTCATGCGGTCGGAAAAGGTGACAGCGTCGGCGACCTCGACGGCGAAGATGTGAATCGCCGAGTCATCGGGCAGGTGGATTCCCAGGCGGCGGCCCAGCTCGAGGGCGGTCGCAAAGTTGGTGTCGTGGATGTTGGTCAGGTGCTGGCTTTCGCGTAACGCACAGGCGTCGAAGCGATGCCATCGGCCTGGCGAGGCCGGAGTGGTCTGCACCGAGTCGAGGACGATGGCGCGCTCGTACCCCTCGAAGACGTCAAGCAGTGCCAGGCCTCCGACCGAGCACTCTGGGACGACGACAAGGTCGGGCACGTCGCGAAGGCGTCGGGCGAAGTCCGCCGCGAGGCGCACCCCCACCGCGTCGTCGCTGAGGATCGGGTTGCCCAGGCCCAGCAGCAGCGTGCTCATCGCGCGAACAACCGGCGGTACCTGCCGTCCTTCACTTTTCCGGGCCGCAAGCGCAGCCCCCGGCGATGCAGTCGGAGTACCGGAACTTCACAGCGGTGATGCCCAGGGCTGCGTCGGGATCGTTCATCGCCTTGCCGAGCAACTCGATCCACGCGTCGACCTTGCTGTCGTCCGTCGAGGCGTCGGCGGAGACGAGCTCGGCCTCGATGTCTCCCAGCAGGAAGCCGATGTGGCAACTGCCGAAGCAGCCGGAGGCGATCTTCACGCGCGACTCCTCCAGCGTGCTCGCGCAACGCATAGAGGTGGCCACCCCCCGACGCTGGAGCTCGTCATCCCACGCGGCGAGGATCGCCCAGCGCAGCGCATACTTCTTAAGCACTGAGAATTCGGTGACCATCAGATCCGTGGAGGCGGGGGGGACCTCCGCCTCGGGCGGGGGGGCGACCTCGCCGCCTGAGCGCATCAGGACCGCGAGATCGCAGCGCATCACGACCAGATCCTGCCAGTTGCCGTCGCGGTCCTTCACGTGCCTCGGGATGACGAACTCTTCCTCGAAGCCGAGCTTGCGGAAGATGGCGCGTGCCGCCGCCTGCGGCGCCATCATGCGGACGTTGATGCGCGCCACGTTTCGCTGGTGCGCGAGCACGTAGAGCTCCCGCGCCAGGCGCAGGCCGAGGCCACAGCGGCGGAAGTCGGGCGCGACGATTATCCGGATCTCGGCGATGCCGTCCGCCCACTGGAAGCGCTCGGGCTCGAGCGTCCCGTCGGCGACGATGCGGTCCTGATACAGGGCGACGATGCGATGCGCCTTCTGCTGCAGCACCTCGTCGATGCGCTGCTGGATCAGCTCACGCTTAGTGACGTCGCGACGAAGGTACTTGCGCTCCTCGTCGTCCAGCTCGGTGAAGAACGCCAGCGATCGCTCGACGTCGTCCGCGGCGAGCGGACGGAGGGTGACGACCCGCTGATCTTTGAGCACTACCACCTTGCTCATGGTTCCACCTCCCGAAGCGGCGACGCTCCGTCATCGCTGGAAACGCCGGTAGAGCTTGCCTCCCCTGAAGATCTCGACCTTGAGCGGCATCTGCCCCGGCAGCGAGTGGGTGGCGCAACTGAAGCAGGGATCGAAGGAGCGGAAGGCCATCTCGATCATGTTAAGGATGCCCTGGTCGGGCTCCTTGCCGGGCTTGATCAGGTGCGCCGCGGCCTTCTTGGTGACCATCTGGATCGGCGCGTTGTTGTTGGTGGTGCCAACGATGAGGTTGGCGCTGGTGCAGATGCCGTTCTGGTCGCAGGTGTAGTGATGGGTGAGCGTCCCGCGCATCGCCTCAACGATGCCCACGCCCTCGCCGGTGATCTTCTGCGGCACTACCCGGTACTTGTCGCCCGTGATCTCTGGGTCGGCGCAGAAGCGCTCCAAGGTCTCCGCGTTCTGCAGCATCTCCACGAGCCGGGCCCAGTGGGAGGCGAGGAGCGCCTTGCAGGGATGGCCGCCCAGGGTCTGGAACATCTCCTCAAACGCCGCCTGCGCCCGGGGCGTGGCCATGCGGTCGGCGACGTTGAGGCGCGCCAGCGGCGTGGCGCAGTAGATGGAGGAGTCGATCCCCTCGCGGAAGCCCTTCCAGCCCCGCTGCTTCAGGTACGGGAACTTGAGGTAGGTCCAGGGCTCGACGTGCTCGGCCACGTGCTGCTGATAGTCGGCGGGCCTGTACTTACAGATCTCCTTGCCCTCGAAGTCCACCACCCGCACCTGCCCGTCGTAGAAGTTGGGGGCGTTCTCCCCGTCGACCAGGCCCATGTACTGAATGTCGAGGGTGTAGGGGCCCTTGAGGATGAGCTCGACGTAGCCCTCGTTCCCCAGCACCACCTCTTTGAAGAGCTTCAGGGAGAAGTCGGCGAAGCTGGACAGCTCGGCGACCATGGGCTTGATCTGGGCGAGCTCGTCCGTCGTGAGGCCCTTGGAGACCCCGCCGGGCAGGCAGAACTCCGGGTGCGTGCTCTTGCCGCCGATGATCTTCTGGATGTCCTGGGCCAGGGCCCGCGCCTTGATGACCTGCCCTCCGATTGCCAGGCCCACCTTGGCCACTACCCCCAGGATGTTGCGGGTCGCCGGGTCGCAGTCGGGGCCGCAGACGAAGTCCGGCGCGGCGAGCGCGTAGAAGTGGGCGATGTGGCTGTGGATGTAGTGCGCCTGGTAATACATCTCGCGCAGCTTGTGCGCCAGGGGCGGGGCCTCGCCGCCGAAGCAGCCGTCCACCGCCTTGGCGCTGGCGAGGTGATGGCTCGCCGGGCACACCCCGCAGATGCGCGTGACGATGCGCGGCAGCTCCTCGATGGGCCGTCCGACGACGAAGCGCTCGAAGCCCCGCAGCTCGGGGATCTGGAAGTAGCAGTCCCTCACCGCTCCGGCGTCGTCCAGGAAGATGTCGATCTTCCCGTGTCCCTCCAGGCGAGTGATGGGGTCGATCTTGATGGTGCGGCTCATGCGCCATGGCTCCTCTGCAGGGTCGAGGCGGGCACGCCGTAGCGGTAGGCGAAGCTGGCGAAGTCGGGCAGGCCGGCGAGGATGCCCTCGACCTCCTTGCGATCCTTGCTGTCGACAATCGACGCCACCGCGGAAAGGAACTTCGCGCCCTGGTCGGTGACGCCGGGCAGCGGGCCATAGCAGCCCCGGCAGCCCACGTTGCTGTTGGGGCAGCGCACCCCGCAGCCCCCGCGGGTCGCCGAGCCCATGCACAGGATGCCCTGCTCCAGCAGGCAGCGCGACGGATCCTGGATGATCTCCCAGGGCCGGTAGAAGCGCTTGACCTTCTTCTCGGTCTTGGCGCGCTTGCACTCGTCGCACAGGGCGCGCTCGTCGGCGCCGACCACCGACTTCTTGGGCGGCAGCTCACCCTTGACCACCGCCAGGAGCACCGCCTTCACCTGCGCCGGCGCGGGTGGGCAGCCGGGCACGAAGTAGTCCACCTCCACCACGTCGCCCAGCCGGTAGACGCGCTTGTAGAAGGTAGGGATCTCCAGCGTCCCACCGTCCACCTTGGTCTGTGGATGGGGGATCGTCTTGTTGCCCGGCTCGAGCGAGGCGTTGCCCAGGTAGGCGGTGGCGAAGATGTCGTCCTTGCGCGTCAGGTTCGCCAGCCCGGGGACGCCGCCCATGTGCGCGCAGGAGCCGAAGGCGACGAGCAGCTTGCTCTTCCTGCGCAACAGCTTGGCGATGTGTTCGTTCTCGCTGTTACGCACGGCGCCGTGGAAAATCGCCAGGTCGAGCTCGCCGTCCTTCATCGCCTCGACGTCCTTGTACTTGCCGTCCACAGCGATGGGCCAGAAGCGGATGTCGGCCGCCTCGGCGATCGTGAGGATGAACTCGTTGGTGTCGAGGACGGCGACGTCGCAGCCACCGCACGCCGCTCCCCAATACAGCGCAACCTGGAGTTTCTTGGCGCCCACGGCTCACCTCTCGAGCTGATCGGTCTGCAACGCGGTCCTGACCCGGCTGGGGCCCAGCGCGCGCAGGCGCTCGGTCATGTCGGAGACGATGTCCGCGAAGCGCTGGCCCTCGCTGGCGGAGACCCACTCCAGGCGCACGCGCTCGTCCTCGATGCCGTAAGTCGCGAGAACCCTCTTCAGCAACGGGAAGCGCCGCATCGTCTTGTAGTTGCCCTCGGAGTAGTGGCAGTCGCCCGGGTGACAGCCGCACACGAGCACCCCGTCGGCGCCCCGGGCCAGGGCCACGAGGACGAACGAGGGATCGATGCGCGCCGAGCACATCACGCGGACGATGCGGATGTTGGGCGGGTACTGGATGCGGCTGGTGCCGGCAAGGTCAGCGCCGGTGTACGAGCACCAGTTGCATAGAAAGCCCACCAGCTTGGGTTCGTAGCCGTTCATAGCAGCAGGCCCTCGATCTGCGCGACGATCTGCTCGTCGGTGAAGTGGCGGGCCTTCATGGCCCCCGAGGGGCAGGCGGCGACGCAGCAGCCGCAGGCCTTGCAGGCGGCGGGGATGACATGGCTGCGCCGCTTGCCCTCGTCGAACTCCACGGCGCTGTAGGGGCACAGCTCGTTGCACATGCGGCACCCCGAGCAGCGCTCCTCATTGACCTCGGCGAAGACGCTGTCGATCTCGATCTTCGCCTTGGCGATGCGCGCGAGGATGCGCCCGGCCGCAGCACGGGCCTGCGCTACGGTGTCGGGGATGTCCTTGGGGGCGGCGCAGGTCCCGGCGATGTAGATGCCATCGGTGGTGGTGGCCACCGGGTCGAGCTTGGGGTGGCTCTCGATGAACCAGCCGTCCTTGTCATGGCTGATGTTCACCAGACGTGCGACCTCGGTCGCGTCCTCGCGGGCCTCCATGCCCACCATCAGGATGACGATGTCGGCGGGGATCTCGATGCGCTCCCCTGAGAGCTTTTCGTCGACCTCGATGAGCATGTCGCAGTCGTCGCCGGCTCCAGCCTTGCGGATGACCGGGCGCTCGTTCTTGCCGTACATCAGGAACATCGTCTTCGCCTCGGAGCCGCGCTTGTAGAAGTCCTCGCAGCCCTTCCCGAAGGCGTGCATATCGATGTAGACGTCCGAAACGTAGCAGTCCGGAACCGCGCTCTTGATCTCCTGGGCGTACTTGAGCGCGGTCATGCAGCACACCCGCGAGCAGTACCCGTGGAACTCGCTGCTGCGCGAGCCGACGCAGTGGATGATCGCCGCGTACTGGGGCTTCTTACCCTCCTTGGTCTCGACCCGGCCGGCGCGCAGCATGCGCTCGAACTCGAAGCTGGTGATGACGTTGGGGAGCTTGCCCCACCCGTAGTGGGTGACGCGGGCGGCGTCGAATTCCTTGTAGCCGGTGGCCACCACCACGTTGCCCACGGGGATGGTGGACTGGCTGGGCGCGCCACCATCGCTGGTCTCGACTGTTGCGCGGTAGTTGCCGACGAAGCCGGAGAGGGCCCTGAGCTGCGTGCGCAACAGGACGGTAATGTTCGCGTTTCCCTGCACCCGCGCGATGCGCTCGCTGAGGATGTCACGCGCCGAGTCGAGGTAGGGGGCGGTCAGGTCCACCCGGGCGAGGTTGCCGCCGAGCCGCTCGGTCCGCTCGACCAGCACCACCGGGTAGCCGCCGTCGGCCAGCTCCAGCGCCGCGGTCAGGCCGGCAATGCCGCCGCCGAGCACCAGGGTGGTCGGGCACATCTCCGCGGTCAGCCCCTCCAGGGGCTCGTGGCGCGAGACCCGCTTCACCGCCGCCCGCACCAGCGCCATCGCCTTCTCGGTCGCCACCAGGTTGCCGGAGTGCACCCAACTGCACTGCTCGCGGATGTTGGCCATCTCGAGCAGGTAGGGGTTGAGGCCCGCCGAGCGGCACGCCTTGCGGAAGGTCTTCTCGTGTAGGCGCGGGCTGCAGGCCGCCACCACCACCCGGCCCAGCCCCAGCTCGCGGATGTCCTTGACGATCATCTCCTGGCCGGGGTTGGAGCACACGTACTTGTAGGAGCGGGCGACCTTGACGCCGGGCAGGGACGCGGCAAGCTCCTTCACCGATTCCACATCCACGACGTGGGCGATGTTGGTGCCGCAGTTGCAGACGTAAACGCCGATCTCGAGCTCGTCCATGGGGTGGCCTCGTCAGGCTGCGCGCTGCAGGGCTGCGGCCGGGGCGGGCGCCGGTTGCGCTCGCTGCAGCGCGTCGCGTTGCGCTTCGGCGAGGAATATCGCCAGCGGCCGGTAGACGAGGTGCGACCACTTGCTGAAGGGCACCTCCAGCACCAGCATCGGCACCACGAGCATCAGGTGAGCCACGTAGGCCAGGTTCGCGGCTTGGTCGAGGCCGGACCGGTGCAGGACGTGCTGGAGGATGCCGGTGGCCGACACCAGCAGGAGCATGATGAGGAAGATCCAGTCCGACTCGTGGGAGTGCTGCACGTAAGGCTCGGCCTTCTTGAGCCGAGCGCGGATGGACCAGACGACCGCGCCCACGAGCCCGAGGCTGGCCACGTAGCCGAAGGCGTGTACCGCCCAGTTGATCGCCGGTCCATCCTGCATGAAGCGCAGGAAGAACATGATGAGCACCAGCATCGTCAGGTAGCTCAGCATCAGGGCGAGGTGGACAAGCCACGGCTGCCTCTTCTCGCAGTGCGCGTAGCGGCGCTGGGAGATGAAGTGCCAGGGCAGGAGCGGCAGCTTGCGCACGTACGAGCCCAGCGGGACCCTGAAGCGCCGGCCGCTCCCGGTGGTGAACCACCACATCCTCAGCGCGTTGATGCCCAGAAGTACGACCAGCGCCGCCGCCATCGCCCAGTCGAAGACGTGAACGTCGGCGCTTTTGAGGAACGCCCGCGGCCCGTCGTAGTGGGC
>CAYYNS010000069.1:1415-7805 GCA_964473085.1 uncultured candidatus Brocadiaceae bacterium | reverse complement strand
TGAGGAACCAGGGCTTGTCCTCCGGCGGATCGTGCAGCACCTCGGGGTTGCGCACGAAACAGTCTGCCCGCTGCCCCTCCTTATGGGCCTCCTCGTAGTTCTCCAGGTCGCCGGTGTCAGAGGCGACGATGTCAGGATCCTCGTCAACACGAAGGGGCATGCTCAGGTAGTGGCGGCTCCAGTTGTTGGCCGTGAAACAGCGCCTGGCGTTCGCCGGCACGGCCGTACGCACGGTAGCATAGAGCGACCGGACCTCGATGCCGGGCACGGGCAGCTCCAGGTTGCGGAAGCTGTAGGTCAACTTGATGTCAGGCCGGTCCGCCCTGACCTCCAGGCGCAGGAAGTAGTCCAGCATGACGGACCCGTCGGCGGCCGCGTGCTTGCCGTCCACGCGCAGCACGCCGCGCATGGCATTCAGGTGCTCGACCCTCACGCTCCTCGGCCCCGCGGCTGCTGAAAACCTCCTCCCGCGCGCATCCGCAAAGGTGATATCGAAACCGTCCTTTACCACGAGGGGGCGGCCTGAGACGGTCCAACTACTCACCAGTCCGCCCGCGACGGCCGACACGACGATCTCGACCAGGCCGTTGCCAACACTCGCCGAGGCATCCTCGACGCGCGCCCGCACCGGATGCGCAGGCTGGGGCGCGGCCCCCTGCCCTTTCTCGATAGTCACGGTCCGCGTGCCGGAGGGCTCGAAGTCCAGCGCCAGGTCCACCAGGGACCACTGCACGCTGCCATCCGGCCAGGTGTTGAGGACAGTAAAACCCGCCGGCAGCGCCCTTCCGCCCTCGTCCCTGAGCGAGAGTTCCGACACGTGCTTCACCCCGCCCTCGGGCCAGGGCACGCCGTAGGTCACGGGCTGTGCGCTGAACCGGCGGTGAACCCGGCTCTTGACGAGCAACGTCTGCTTCATGGGCTCAGCCATATCCATGCTCCCTATCTACTAGCAAATGAAAAGTAGAACACCGGTTTGTGCCCGCCGTACGGCGGGCTGGCTTGTCCAGCCGTGCGGACAGTGCGCGTCTTCCATGCGGAGCTGTAGACAAAGGCAGGACTGATGCCTCGACGTGGGCAGTAGTCTAATTCCACCTGTCCTGCTGCGCAATGCTCATAGCACCGCACCGTCTTTTTCTCCCAGAGCCACCGGCTTGCATCAGAGCGAACCTGCTGTTAGCATACGGTCTTCGTCCAACCTGCCGGGGCCGAAGCAGGCAGGTTCCGGCGCACTCACAGGTGACGGAGGCGAACATGAGCGGTATGCATGACAGGGGCGAGTTAGTTGTGTTCCTGACGGTAGTTCTGTTTTTGCTCTGCTCTTACCAGAGCACGGGAGCGGCAATGGACGTGGCGCAGGCCGCACAGGCCTACCGTGAAGCTCTTCAGCCCGTCATACCCCTTCCGGACGGAACCATTCTGTGCGAAGCAGAGGAGTTCCGCGTCGAGACCCCGGGCTGGCAGGCGCGCGAGTGGGGCACGAACTACTACGCTGCGACGTTCGCCAACACCTTTCTGAGCCGCAAGGCTTACCTGGGGGCGCCCGAGCAATGCGAGCGCACCATAGCCTCGATCGAGGCCCAGGTGCCCAGGGCGGGCCGCTACCTGGCGCTGGTACGCTACGAGGCAGCCTATCGGTTCGAGACACAGTTTCGGCTGCGGATCGAGCAAAATGGACAGACAACGCTCGACAGGCTCTACGGATCGCGCGCTAACCTCAAGGTCTGGGCCTTCGGCGAGAAGCTCAAGAATGAGGTGGCCTGGTATTGGGGCGCGGTCGAGAACATCGTCTGGGAAGGCCACGACGCCTACGTGGACCTCCAGGCAGGAACAGCGCGGCTGGAGCTGGTGGCGCAGAATCAACCTGCCCCGGCCGCACGGCGCAACGTTGACCTTGTCCTGCTGACAACCGACGAGGCCGAGGTCAGAAAACGCATCGAGGGCGAAGGCTACCTGCCCCTCGACGGACTGCTCACACAGGCGGGCGACGTCTACCTGAAGCTACACAACCACGCGGACGGCTCAGCCATGCGCCTGACCATCCCGCCCTGCACGGAGCACGCCCCCTACTGGGTGCACATGAGGCGCTGGGGGGGCGCGGAGGCCGAAGCGGCGCCGGGCCAGTCCACGGACTGGGTCGAGGTCGGCCGCCTCCTGGACAGCCTCAACGACGGGCAGTGGTCGCTGACAGCCGCGCCGGCTCAGGCCGGGGCAGCCCTCCACTACAGCGTCGAGTTCGGCGTGAGGCAAGCTGACGGCACTATCCGGCCGATCCGAACGTTCGAGTGCCGGGGCAGCATGCCTGTGCTCGCCTATGACGCGAACATGCGGTACACCAGGGGCATCCGGGCCCAGTCCGCCGTGCTGCACGACCTTGTCCGTTTCCTCCGGGACCATCCCGTTCGCGGCAAGCCGCCCCTCAGGACGCTCATCATCGGCCATGCGTTCGACGAACGGCCTGGCGACCCTAACTACACGGCAGCCCGCACCGAGTTCATCAACATGATCCCCCTGACGGCCCTCATGCCGCGTGACCCGCAGGGCAAAACAGGCCCGCCCATGCCGACCGGCTACATTGACGTGCGCTACCAGAACCCCCAGCAGCTCGAGGAAACTTGCAAGGAGCTTCAGGCGCGGGGACAGGCCGAGAACATCGCGGTGGTCAGTCTGGGTGACGAAATCGGACTCCCCTCACCACCCGCCGGCCAGCACGAGGCCTTTCGAGACTGGCTCAAGGCGAAGGGCCTGAAGCCTGCCGACCTTGACCCGGCCGCAGGGGATGATTGGAACAACATCCAATACAGCCCCGGCGACGATGCAGCCCGCAACAAGCCCCTGCTGTATTACTATTCCCAGCTTTACGCCCACCACTACGGCATCCAGCAGATGAAGGCCCTCACGGACGTGCTGCGGCGCTACCTGCCCAACGCCGGGATAGGGGCCAACTACTCGCCCCACCCACACGCCTACCTCGGCCCAACGCACATGTGGGCGACGCTGTTCCGCCAGGAAGGCATGACACTGCCCTGGAGCGAGGATTATATCTGGCAACTGCCGATGGGCAGCCAGCAGATGAACTTCATCAGCCTCGACCTTTTCCGCGCGGGCATCAAGGGCAAGCCCGACGCGAAGATACTCTTCTACGTCATGCCCCACTGGCCAGGCAATACGCCCAGTAGCTGGCGACGCCAGTTCTACGGCGACATCGCACACGGCATGAAGATCGTGGACCTGTTCGAGTTCAGGCCCGTACAGGCAGCCTACACCGAGAACCACGTGAGCCTGCCCGAGATGTACCTGGAAGTGCGCAGGGCATTCCACGAGATGGGGCTGTTCGAGGATATCATGCAGGAGGGGCAAGTCACGCCTGGAACCGCCGCTCTCTGGTTCAGCGAGGCCGGTGACATCTGGGACGACAGCCGCAGTCCGTTCGGGGCCGCCAAGCGCGCGCTCTACGTTGCCATCCTCCACCAGCAACTGCCGCTGGACTTCGTGATCGAGGAGGATGCGCTCGCAGGGGAGCTGAAGAATCACCAGGTGCTCTACCTCACAGATGCGCACGTCAGCCGCGGCGCATCCAGGGCCATCGCCGAATGGGTGGCAGCCGGCGGAAGGCTGTTCGCCACGGCGGGGGCCGGCATGTCAGATGAGCGCAACCAGCCGAACACGCTCCTGAGGGGGCTGCTCGGCGTCGAGCAGGTCGCCCTCGATGTAGCAGGCGACGTGAAGTTCATCAAGCAGGACCTGCCATTTGCTGAGCCTGTGGACGTGGTCACCTGGAACGCGCCCTCCCTGGACGCCGTCGCCATGCCTGTGATCGGGGCGCGGAGCCGCTTCCGGGTCAACGGCGCGGAAGCCGTCGGCACGTTCAACGACGGCTCGCCGGCGATCACGCTCAAGCAAACCGGACGGGGCATTGCGATCTACTGCGGCTTCCTGCCGGGCCTGGCCTACTTCAAGCCGGCCATCCCCATGCGGCCCGTGGATCGGGGCACCACCGACGACTCCATGGCCCACTTCATCCCGACGAATTTCGACCTTACTGCCGCGGCCCTCATAGGGCAGGTGGCAGGCGGCGTGCAGCGGCCAGTGGTCTGCTCAGACCCGCTGGTGGAGGCCAGGATCATCAGTGCGCCACAAGGCCTCCTGATCCCGCTGGTCAACTGGCGTGGCCAGCCGCTGAAGGACCTGAGCGTGACAGTCGTCACGGGGCGTCCCGTCAAGGAAGCAGTGCTGGCGAGCGGCGGCAGGCTGGACGGACCGATATCAAGGGTGGTGGGGGCGATGACGTTCCGGCTCGACCTCGACGTCGCAGATGCATTGATCCTGCGGTGAGGAGTGCCAGCCATGCGCAACGTCATTGAGCTCAAACGTTCTGTCCCGGTTGTGCGGGAGGTTGACGTCCTTGTAGTCGGCGGCGGCACGGCGGGCGTGCCGGCCGCGCTCGCTGCGGCGCGTCTGGGCGCCCGCACCATGCTTGTCGAGAAGTTCAACTCCTTCGGAGGCGCCATCACGTGGGGCCTGACGATCACCCTACCCGCCTACCCGATCGTCGGCGCCATCCTCAACGAGATCCTGCGGCGCCTGAGCGATAAGTACGGCGCCGTGGTGCAGCGCAAGACGGAGCCTCGCTTCGTGGTCTTCGATCAGGAGCTCTACAAGTACGAAGCGCTGCTCATGCTGGAAGAGGCGGGCGTGGAGATGCTGCTCGACACGCTGGCGGTGGGCGCGGTTGTTGAGGACGGGTCAGTGGCGGGCGTCGTCGTTGAGAATAAGGGTGGCGCGCAGGCGATCCGGGCCCGCGTCACAGTTGACTGCACTGGCGACGCCGACATCGCGTCCCGGGCGGGGGCCGAAACCGTGACCGCGCCGCGGGACCGGCTCCTGCCGATAACCCTGATGTGGGTGGCGGCAAACGTGGACACGACGGCACCGGACGCTACTGAAAGCCTGAACTGCCTGACCACGGACGTTCACAAAGGCGAGCTGAACGTGTGGGGCGGCAGCCTCAGCGGGATTGACGCCACGGATGCCTGGCAGATGACCGGTGCCGAGATCGCCTTGCGCAAGCAGAGCGTAAGGGACTGGTTGGGCAAGCGTGCCAACTCCAGGGCCTGGGCAGAAAGCTACATTGGGTTCATGGCCGCGCACCTGGGGGTGCGGGAAACGCGCCGTCTGGTGGGCGAACACGTGGTCAGCGCTGCCGAATTCGGTAAAGCCAGCTACGACGACGCCATCGGGACCACGACATCGGACAGGCAGATCCCCTACCGCGCCCTTGTTCCGCGCCAGCTCAACGGACTCCTGGTGGCCGGGCGCTGCATCTCCACTGACGCTGATGTGCAGCACACGATCCGCATCGCGCCTGACTGTGCTCTGTTCGGCGAAGCGGCGGGCACCGCCGCCGCCATTTGCGTTAGAAAGGGCGTTCAGCCCAGAAAACTGCCCGCCTCCTCACTTCGGCGCCAGCTCAAGAAACAGGGAGTTCACTTCGGGCCGCTCGCCGAACTCCCCAAGGCACTGCGGTGAGGCAGCACCCGGATGTCCGAAGGCTCGGTGGGCTGAGCAAGCCATCCTTGACAACACCACACCGCAATGGTATACGCACAGGGAAAGGGGCCGGGGGCCCTGTATAGTCGTGTGAAGCGGACGGGGAGGGACGGCGATGAGATTCAACACCATCGGGAGGGTTCTGCTCGGAGTGCTGGCCTTTGTTACGGCTGCCGCATGCGCTGGCGGGCAGGTGCTGGCTGATGACCCGGTTTGCGCAGACGGCAGTGCAAGGCACGCAGTCGGTGCCGCCTTCCAGGGCGTGGAGGCTGCCACCGGGCAAAGCAGCTCTGGCCCCGAGGCGCTTCCGATGCTTCTCGAGTACGGCACCACATGGATCAATCACCAGTGGAAGACGGTGAACCTCGTGCAACCCTTCAGCGACCCCGTTGTGGTGGCCGGCCCGCCCACCAGCAGGGGTTCGTCCCCGGGTGTGGTGCGAATCCGAAGCGTGACCTCCACTTCTTTCGAGATCCGCTTCCAGGAGTGGGACTATCTGGATGGGGTGCACTGCCTGGAACAGGTGACCTGGCTCGCCGTCGAACGAGGCGTCTACGACCTGAGCGGCGGGCGCAAACTCGTCGCAGACACCTTCTCCACGAACAGGACCAACGTCTACTCGCCGCAGTGGGTTTCCTTCCCCACGGTCTTCTCGGAGACCCCGGTTGTCCTGGCGCAGGTGCAGACATGCAACGGCGCTGAAGCTGTCACGGATCGCATCTGCGGCGTGTACATCGGCGGCATGCACTTCTGCATGCAGGAGCAGGAAGCAGCGGGCGGACACTGCTATGAGCAGATCGGCTACATCGCAACGAACCCGTTCGACACCGTGCTGCTGACCGA
>CAYYNS010000069.1:0-1315 GCA_964473085.1 uncultured candidatus Brocadiaceae bacterium | reverse complement strand
GGCGAGGTCCGGGTACGGAACGTGACGCCGACCTCATTCCAGGTCCGGTTCCAGGAATGGGACTACCTTGATGGCTGGCACTGCGTTGAGGGCGTGGAGTGGCTGGTGGCCGAACGCGGCATCTGGAAAGATGGGCCTGAGATGTACATCGTGGACGAGTTCTCGACGAACAACGCAAACGTCTTCAGCCCGAGCCACGTCCCGTTCCCATGGCATTTCGATCTCATGCAGGGCGTCTACGCAACCCAGCAGACGGCCAACGGGCCCTCGGCTGTCACGGAACGCATCAGCAACGTCCAGTTGAACGGCTTCAGGGTCGCCCTCCAGGAGGAGGAAGCGGCGGACGCCGTGCACGCTGAGGAGGTCCTGGGCTACGTGGCACGCGGCACGGGCAGCGGCGGTTTGCCGATCACAGGAACCCTGGGCTTCGGGCCCTCCCCTTCGGATGCGTCTGCCACAACTGTCGCCGTGTGCCGCATCGTCGAGGAGCAGTCCCTGGACCCCGAGACGACGCATTGCTACGAGGAGATTGCACAGTGGGCGGCAAGCTATCTGGCCGAGATGCAAACCTGTTGGGGTAAGGACACGTGCAGCTTGCGCTGGGAAATCACGGCGTCGCCTGCCCTCCCCTCTGGCACGACGCGTGGGCCACAGGCGCTCAGCCGGAGTGTGCCTGCTCCATGCTCCTTGCTGCTCCGTGCGCAGGACGACGGCGGCGCGGAACTGACCGGGGTCGAGGCGTGGCTCGCCGGTTCAGACTCTGTTGCAGGCGCCCTTTTGAAGCTGCCGGCGCTGTCTGAGCGTGAGCCGGGCGAAGCCGTCACGATCTCAGCGCCTGAAAGCATCGCCGACGGCTCAGATGTCCTTTTGTTCTCCCGCTGGGAGATTGACGGTCAGCCAGCGCTGACGGACTCGCAGACGGTCGAGGTCGTGATGCTTGGCAGCCGGGAGGCCACGGCGCTCTACAGCCGTGTGCATGCGCAACCCTGATCGGACTGCCTGAGCCTCTTGCTGCTGCGAGGCAACACGGGGGAGGCCAACCCTTACTATCTGGACACAGCCGTGCTGTTCGTGCCAGCGACCCGCGTCACCATGACCTCGAAGACCTTGCCCCGGCGGGTGCGGCGGCTCATGAACCCGAAGTCGCCCTCGCGATGGATATCCCCTGGCTTCGGGACGCGTCCCATGCGCCGGATGAGCCACGCCGACGTCGTGCAGGGGCTCGCTGGGGCAGGCAAGCCCAGAGACTTCAAGAGCTCGGCGGCCGGATAGCCTCCGCCCACCATAAGGGTGCCCGCGGACAGCGCCTGGCAGG